>JAATVR010000332.1 GCA_014523665.1 Nitrososphaerales archaeon TH526 | reverse complement strand
GTAGAACGACATTGCTGTATTGATGGGAAGGACGCTGTTTGATAAGATTTGGGATAACCACGTAGTTATTCAAGAAAAGGACTCGGTGCAAGGAAATCCATCCCTAATTTATGTAGATTGTCATTTAATTCATGAGGTCACTTCCCCTCAGGCTTTCGCTGGTTTGAAGCAACATGGACGAAAGGTCAGACGACCAGACCTGACATTTGCAACGATGGATCACAACGTTCCAACGACTAACCGTTCCTTACCAGTAATCGATGGCGACTCATCATTACAAATGAATACATTGAGAGATAACTGTAAAGAGTTTGGCATTACGCTGTTTGATATGCTAAGCCCAAAACAGGGCATAGTCCATGTCATCGGTCCCGAATTAGGCCTTACGTTACCGGGCATGACAATTGTTTGTGGAGATAGCCACACATCTACTCACGGAGCATTTGGAGCCTTCGCGCTGGGGATAGGTACAAGCGATGTTGAGCACGTACTTGCCACGCAATGTCTCTGGATGCACAAGCCCATGAGCCTCAACATTAAATTCACTGGAACAATTAACAACCGTCCTGGTATAACCGCAAAGGACATTATTCTTGCAACAATTAGACATATAGGCATATCAGGAGGGATTGGTTCAGTGATTGAGTACAGCGGTGAAGGAATTTCCACTCTTTCAGTGGAGCAAAGAATGACAATTTGCAATATGTCTATTGAGGGTGGAGCTAGAGCTGGATTGATGGCTCCTGATGATGTGACCTTCGATTACATAAGGGGACGTCAATTCGCACCCTCCGGAGAAAAGTTAGAAAAGATGATTGAATATTGGGAATCATTTCTAACTACAGATTCTGAAACTAGTCACGACAAATCCGTCAATATGGATCTCTCGAAACTAGTCCCTCAAGTCTCTTGGGGGACCAATCCCTCGATGGTTGTGGATGTTACAGAAAATATCCCGTACCCAGAAGAATTTGCTGATGGAAACGTCGAACAAGAAAAATCTGCAAGACGGGCATTAGAATATATGGATTTAGAGCCGGGTGTGCCTATAACCGAAATAGAAGTAGATCGTGTGTTTATTGGATCTTGCACGAATGCTAGGTTGGAAGATTTAGTTGATGCCTCTAGACTGCTTGTAGGAAGGACAGTCTCGTCCAAAGTCAATGCTATGGTTGTTCCCGGTTCTCAATCTGTGAAAAGAGCAGCCGAAGAGAGAGGTATCGATAGAGTTTTTAAGGACGCTGGCTTTGATTGGCGTGAATCAGGATGTAGTATGTGTCTAGGAATGAATCCTGATGTACTTGCACCCAAGCAAAGATGTGCAAGTACTTCTAATCGTAACTTTGAAGGAAGACAAGGAGTTGGCGGAAGGACTCATTTAGTTAGTCCAATCATGGCCGCGGCTGCAGCAGTGGAAGGAAAATTTGTAGACGTGCGCGAATGGTTTTAGTTTGGCCTAAATTAGGATGAAACCATTCAAATTCATTTGCGACAAGGCTATTCCCTTGGATATCATAAATGTTGATACTGACCAGATTATCCCTAAACAGTTCCTTAAAATGGTAAAGAAGGAAGGCTATGGCGAATTTCTCTTTTACAATTGGCGGTATCAAGACAATGGGGAGCTTTTAATCGACTTTGTCCTAAACGACAAGAGATACTCAGGAAGACGGATCCTTCTTACTCGAGATAATTTTGGCAGTGGGAGCTCCCGCGAGCATGCAGTATGGGCATTAAGGGATTTTGGTATTATTGTACTAATTGCTCCTTCATTTGCCGACATCTTCTATAATAACTGCTTCAAGAATGGGATCTTACCTATCAAGCTTGAGCGTCAAGAGGTAGAATTTCTGTTTAAGAATTCTGAAAATGAGGATATTGTGGTTGATTTAGATAAACAAGAAGTAGTCTGCTGTGGTCAGTCATTTGGTTTTCTCATAAATGGTTTTCACAAGAGGATGTTGATGCAAGGGCTAGATGAAATAGGGTTAACTCTTGAACTGGAAAGCGCGATAGGAGAATATGAATCTAAAAGAGGCAATTCCTATTCTAAATAACGTTTCCTCATTCTCCCTCCACTGTCCTTTTACATTGCAATAATAATCACTTAATTATATAACTGTGATTGATTGTTATCACTGCTAGATAGCTAGTACAGGATTATTCGTTCACGGGCTCCTTAACAAGGTGACATTTCAGGACAATTACTATTTACGCAATGGCACAAATCACAGGCTTTTAAAAAATTAAGCGGAGATGATTCGATTGCATCGTTATAGAGATAGCCAAATAAATGAGACTATCTGATTCAATATCAAATGCGCGAGTTAGGAATTTTGTCAGAGTATAATCGCCTCAAGACCGATCAATTCTTCAAAAAAAATCCTCTTCCTTATTAAGTCCATTCTCTTGTTAGGAACAACCGATAAGGGCACGAACATTTGACACCCATAAGGGCAATCTGGAATCTGTCATCGTGAATGCGGTGATCAGCGATTTATCTATGACACACGAAGTTTCGGATATCCTTGAGCCATTAATTGTTTGATCTATTATGGTAAATGCATACGATAAATTAGGAAAGTTAAGAGTGATAGTCGAGAAGAAAATACCAAAAGCAATCTCATAAAATAAAGACTGAGCTAGTGACCGTCCTCTACAAAGAAGGGAGGATCAGATGTAACTTTGGCAGAAATCTTGGAAAAGTTCACAAGCAGTTGCGTAGTAGAGAAGCTGCGGAGTATCATGATTCACTTTTGGTTTTTTGGTTTAAAGAGCTATATGTTAAGGTGTACGAAGTGCAATCATCCAATACAATTATTAGGGGTTTTTCTTACCCACACACCTTATGCGACAATATATTGCTGACACCTGGCTTAAAATGTGGAAATCAAATTCGGACGAACTCAAGGGAAAAGCAATTAATTGGAGGAAAGAACCATCAATTTGTAGGATTCCAAAACCGAGTAGACTAGATCGTGCTCGAAAGATTGGGTATAAGGCAAAGCAAGGCGTAGTGGTGGTACGTGCAAGAGTAGGCAGAGGGGGAATGAGAAAACAAAGACCCGTGTCAGGAAGAAGACCCAAACACTTAGGTGTTGTTCGCATTAAACAAAGTACTAATATGCGAAAAGTCGCAGAAAGAAGAGTGGGAGAGAAGTTTCCTAATTTGGAAGTTGTGGGATCTTATTACTTGCATAAGGACGGAATGCATCAATGGTTTGAGGTTGTACTGGTTGATCCTATGCATGGATCCATTTCCAAAGATAGAGAAATGAGAGGAAGGCTTGTCACTTTTTCCAAATAGATAAGAGACGCTACATACTGTTAGTACATTCTCAATTGCTCAAACTGGGATCTTCATGCCTTTTGATAGAGTCAATTATTTTCAGGATTTCTTGATTCTCTACGTCTTTTTCCAATGTAATATAGAAAAATCCTCTAGTCATCGGTATCGTTACTATTTTGACCTTTTCGTTCTCAGTAATTGTGAATATTGTCTTGCCTATAGCCTTTTCAAATTTCTTTCTTAGTTGGTTCCTTGTGGCTTCCAGAAAATTCTCATCTCTAGCCTCACCAGGAGAGAACAATGGTATAACACCCTTGCGAAGCTGTCCTGAAATAGTTCTTCCAAAGTTGTTCATCAAACCGACATATCTGATTTTGGGCGACAGCTCCAAAAATTGTCTACATAACCCTTTGTTTTTTTGTAATTTCTCTTCATCCGCGTCATTCATCGCGTAAAGCTATTAAATTCTAGAAATATATTTGTTCAATCCTCCTTATGATGATTATGTGAAAGAGGTGGTCTCGAAAGCGGAAGACCTCACTATTTGAAAGGAGGATGAAGCGACTCTGCTCCTCAAATTGGGTTTGACGATGCTAGCAGAGCCTGGTTGCCTCATCATTTTATTGCATGTTATAGCATTTATTTTTGTTATGGATAAATTCAATAAACCGTGAGACACTACTTATATTCGTAATTTATCAATGGCGCTGGATTTGCTTCGATCAAAAGCACTTTTTCAAAATACTATCGATGTGTGGATCATGTTTTGTGAAGAGAGGGGAATCGATTGGTATGACATTAATGCTTATAGGAGCTTTGTAAGTTATCTCATATCAAATGGGTTTAGAATGCAAAAATTCCCTCTTTGTATCAAGGAATCAGCAGGAGTATATGAAAGAGGTAAAGACAAGGCCAAATTTCTAGAGGAATTATCTCATATTTCTACTGACGATGCAGGAGCTTTCACACTAAAGTTGGCTGATAGTACAATGTCTACTATACGAAAATATAAGATGTAGTTTTACAAGTCTTTAACGCAACGTCCAACCATAGACCCACGACAGGCAAATCGAGACCAATTTCATTTTTATCATTGTCAAATGGACATCTCCTGAAATCTGTGGATGAGTTTCTCAGCGATCACTCTCGCTGCCAATCCCTGTGCTTCTTTGGTTTGAGCACCGATATGAGGGGTACCTAAAACATTGGGCATTTCTAAGAATTTTCTATTAGTCGGTGGCTCGATCTCAAAAACATCCAGTCCTGCTCCAGCAATTTTTTGATCTTTCAAAAGGTCATGCAAAGCGATTTCATCCACAATCCCTCCTCTTGAAGTATTGATAATGTAGCCTGACTTTTTCATTCTAGATAGAAGCTTCTTATCAAAAAGATGGTAGGTATCGGACGATAGCGGAACATGGATAGTTATGAAATCGGAACTTTCAACTAGTGTATTTAAATCAGCATTAATCATGCTAACTTCATTGATGTATTCTCTGCTAATTGGGTAAATATCATAACCGATGATATTCATTCTTAATGCTCTAGCAATGCGCCCTACATTTCTCCCTATATTCCCTACGCCGACGATGCCCAGATACTTACCACTCAGTTCCGTTCCCATCAGGGACTTTTTGATCCAATTTCCTTTTGACAATTCAGAGTGGGCGTATGGAATAAGGCGGGCCAACGATATCATGGAACCGATGACCAATTCTGACACTGCGATTGTTGCGGCTTCTTGAGCATTTATGACTTGTATGTTCTTACTTTTCGCATAGTTGGTATCAACATTATCCAGTCCGACGCCAACACGTGCTATGACCTTAAGAGAATTTCCATTTTCAATTACGTCTTTAGAAACATTCGTTCTGCTCCTCACAACCAAAACATCGTAATCACTAACAAGAGACATGAGTTTTTCAAGCGCTATATCTGGCTGATAATCAACAATCATTCCGGCCTTAGATAATATCTCAACGCCTATCTTATCAATTGAGTCACAGACAAGAACTTTCCATACACCGCTCATAATGGTCAGGCAACTACTAGCCTATATATACTATTTCAAGCTGGGTTCAAAATTTCATAGATCCTAGATGAGATAATCCATGGTGACAACTATGACGTATGTAATTTGCTATGTAAGTCACGTTGATGCCCTTGACTTGAAACTATAGAATATCATTCTTAAATATGCTATATTGGTAACGTATCACATGATTATGTTTAAGAAACAAATACTTCCGATTGAAATATTCGAAATAGCAGATCAATGAACATAGTTCAAATTAGTAATCAGTTTAACTCGAATCGGATATCGTACGTACCTAATATTGGATGTGTACTATCATATTTGTGGTTGAAAATATAGTATAAACGAATTAAAAATTATTGAATTATATCCTTAAGTGGCAGTCACCAAATGATGTAAGTTTTGAGTGCTCAGGGATTGAATGCTATAAATTACTTACGTATTCATTGACACGAAAAAATGTAAATGATTCACTCTATCCTTTGTAGGAAGAGCAGCCGCTGCCGAGGTCGAGACTTTATTCTTCTGTGGATCAATAATGAAAAAAAAGAACTTGATAGTTGTGCAGGGATCATTTTTATTAACTACATAGAAAACTGTTACCTATGACCAGGAAAGTGGCTAGAGAAGCAGTGCCGAGGTAGCAATAATATTGGGCCTAATGTACGGCAAGGATTATTATTGTCATAATTTTTTGTTGGGATCTCTTTTATGCCCTTAAGAGATGCTCATCGTGTTTCCGCTGTTGTCGATATCTGGCCATATATATGAAATAATGGTGGCCAAGCCTTCACGGGACAAGTATTTCTGATTCTAGGCTCTCAATTGCTTTCTGCAACGCGTCATTTGTCCCATTATTCAGCATGTAATTCAGTTTGGAATGCATTATGCCCATAGCCCTAATAACAGATCCTTTCAATTCTTCAAGATCAACATATTGTCCTCTTGCGGCTTTAATGAGAGGAGAGAATTCTGCAGTAGCTCCAATCTTCTGAAAGAGATCCATCTGTTGTTTAGTATTGGTGTCGAGCGTTTGAATGTTCTTTACCGCTTGTTCAGCAATGGACAATGATTGATGCTTCATAATTTGAAGAGACGCATCGGTGGCCTTATTCGATTCAATAATTTTTGTCTCCAAATCCTTCAAAAAAGCCTGAATTATTTTTATTCCATGAGACATATTAAATCCTATGCGTAAAGATATTTTATTACCTTCTTCTCTTAACACTTTAATCTTAGCTAATAGCTCTTCGTTTTCCAACCTCAATGCTTCCACTTTTGAATCAAGATGTTCTTCGCATTCACTAGGCCACCATATTGAAGCAGATCCTCATTCATGTTGGACAGGGCTTTCGTATATCCCTTAACAATATTGTTCCAACAAACAATATCGCCCTGCGATCATCTTCTCAACATATTGCGGAATTCGTGAAATTGGAATCTTTTCGGTTTTAGATAAGGAGAGAATCTCCTGCGAGCATTCAACAATCGCCTCAGGCATTATGTCCTTACGCTGGCAACTTTGGTACAGATGAAAAGCAAATGATTCGAGATTTTCTTCATCTATCCCTATTTTTCCGAGCACACCGAGAATTCTGCAACCTAAGACGCATTGCGATGCGGTAACTCCCAGCCTCCTTAGTTCAGTCGAAAAATGTCTGAGTGAATCAGCAGTCGGAATGCCGATTTCTACCTTCCATTCGGAGACAATAGCAGAGAGGGTCCCAGCTCCTAATTCCATACCGGCAGCAATTTTGTCCCTTTGTTCACCTTCGAGCCATCTTGTAACGATCTCCTTTCTTGTATAGTTAGGCAATCCTTGTGTCAATTCTTCTAATACATTATTATTACCATTTCTTCTATGTAAATGTTTGTCAGGATTGTCAAAGACTTCGTCAAAATCGTCGTCAATCTCGTCGTCATTCTAGTCAGATGGATCTTGCACTCCAAATAGGGTGGTTATTATGTTTACAGCAAACTGGGTCAGCATGTCGGTCGGCGATATCATTATATTGAAAGTAGATAAAATAGGGATCAAAAGCACCGGAATGTCATTCATCAGATATCGAATAATGAGGATCAGAAGGCTAACTAAGAATAAGGTGTATTTGATTATTAGATCCTTGCTCTTCCTTTATCTGAGAATAAAGATAAAACTAGGATGGTACTGACTTTAACTGCGCCCGATTGGACTACTTTTTAGCTAGGCCAATTCTTACGTCTACTGCCCTTGTTCCAGCTCCTTCTTCGAACACCAGTAGTGGATTCATGTCAAACTCCTCTATTTCCGGAAAATCAGTTACTAACTGCGATAATCTCTGAAGATTCTCAGCTAAGGCCTTCAAGTCTGAGGGTTTCTCGCCCCTCGCTCCCTTCAGTAATTTGATCGACTTTATCGACTCGATCATCTCAGCGGCGTCTTTTTCTGTTATAGGGGCTATTCTAAACGTAACATCTTTGAGAACTTCTACATAAATGCCCCCAAGACCAAACATTAATAATGGACCGAACAAAGGATCGCGTTTGGCACCGATAATAGTCTCTTTACCGGATCTGACCATTTCCTGAACTAAAATCCCTTGTATTGATGCATCCTTATTGTATTTTCGTATATTTCCGATGATATCGTTGTAACCCTTTCTTACTTCTTGTTCACTAGCCAGGCCAATCTTGACGCCCCCTGCATCAGACTTGTGAATGATCTGGGGTGAGACTATTTTCATAACCAGAGGATATCCAATGTTCTTTGCCGCCTCAGCACATTCATCTTCGCTTTTTGCCAAGTAGCTCTTTGGTGTTTGAAAACCGTAAGCTTGGAGAACTTCGTACCCTTCCTCTTCCAATAAGTTGGACCGTCCCTCTCTCTTAACGTGATCGAAAATCTTTGTTACCTTGTCAACATCTACTTGGAAGTTCTTTGGCGGTTCTTCCTCTCTTGAGAGCCACTCTCTGAATTTATACATTGTTGCAAGTGTTTGTATAGCTGGTTCAGCGTACATAAAATGCGGGATATCCCCATCAGACAATACTTTCTTGTTTTCCTCACCCTCTGCTAAACCCATTAGAGCAGCTAGCATTGTTATCTTTGTTCCTTTTGAAGTGTTTACGATAGTCCTTGCGAGTTCAGTATAGTCTAGAGTCGCAGACGGAGTACACATTGTTACTATTGCTCCAACGTTACTGTTGGACAGCAATTCAACCAATACTTTCTCGAATCTCTTGTAATCAGCGTCTCCAACTATATCAACGGGATTTCTGGCCGATCCATGATGGGGAATGACCTTTGAAATTACATCTTTTGAAGCAGATAGGTCTGCCATTTTCAAGCGAAATTCAGCACATATATCGGTAGAAATTATAGCTGGTCCTCCTGCGTTTGACACTATGGCAACCCCCGAGTCTTTGGTTGGAACTAATTGCTTCGAAAATGCAGTTGCTAATTCGAATAGACTTTGCATCGTATCTACACGAATAACTCCTGACTGATCAAATAACGCATCATATGCTTCGTCTGATCCCATCAGAGCCCCAGTGTGGGACATTGCCGCTTTTGCGCCTTCAGGGGTTCTTCCGGATTTAAGAACAATGATAGGCTTCTCGCATTCCTTGGTTATCTTCTTGGCTATCTTCATGAATTTCTTCGCATCGTGAATATCTTCCAGATACATCACGATTACCCGTGTTTCTGCGTCGTCGGCTAAGAGTTCCAACACATCATTTTCGTCCATATCAACTTTGTTTCCCATACTAACAACTTTTGAAAATCCTATTCCTTGCGCGATGGCATCTTCTACCGTGGCAGCACAAATTGCACCGCTTTGCGACACCAAAGCAATCCCTCCATGCTTAGGAGTAATCTTGAGAAAAGTGGCATTCATCATATTCCCAGGGGAAAGGCTCATTATTCCTAAACAATTTGGACCAATAATTCTTGTTCCGTATTTCGCACCTATCTCCCCGACTTCTTTCTCTAGTTTGGCACCCTCACTGTCAACCTCCTTAAATCCTGCGGTCACTATTATTGCGCCCTTAATTCTTTTCTTTCCGACTTCCTCAATGACAGAAGGCACAGTTTTATTCGGAGTCGCGACGACAGCAAGATCAATATCGTCAGGAATATCTAGTACGCTCTTATAGGCCTTCAAGTCGAAAACAGTAGGATTTAAAGGAGTAACCGGATAGATCTTTCCCTTATAACCTCTCTGTATGTTAGAAAATATTGCCCTCCCTACGCCGGGTTTTTCTGACGCACCAATTACTGCTATGGAGGAAGGCGACAGAAATACACGGTGGGATCCCTCATCTGCCATACTAGAGGTAAAAACCTAGAAGGATAGTTATAAATGCATTTGTTCGTCACTTATTATTGGCAGCGTGAGATTGGGCTACTCCAAACACAATGTATTCATTTAAGATCGTGGCATCTACAGAGAATGGTATTTTGGGGCTATACTTCATTCAGTATGGGGAATCAACCCTAGGGGAGTGTTATTCAAACATGTGGTTTTCAAACCATAACAAGGTGATCAAGGTGCCAGAAATCTTAATTATCTTATGCCTTTAAATCTTGACGCCTATCAAGGCCTTCTATCAATTCCACATATAATGTGGGCACCCTTATTGGTTCCCTCGTAAATATACACTCCCAACGCATCAATATTGGCTGGCATCTGTGGAGCGAGCAGCCGTATTATTTCGGTTGATAGATTTTCAACTGTTGCCTCACCTGATAACATAAATGTCGTAGCCTTCGGTAACTGTAAATTGAAATCCCCTTGTAGACCTTTGAAGGAAACAAAATAGTGCTTCTCGTCCTCTTTTACAACATATTTCTTACATATGAAGAACTTGTGGTCCATTAAATTCAAGGTTTGCTTAATGATCCGTTTGGCATCCGCAAAATCTATCACAAGGTTATTTCTTGTTGTACCTATTATCTCCACCATCACATTTGATGTATGCCCATGTAGTATAGAACATTTCTCGACTAAGGGAAGAATATGTGCGTAATCAAATGCTAGTGAAGGATCCTCGATAAAAATAGAGCTAGTTTCACCATGATGTGAATCGTACACGAAGACTGATTCTAGTTCGTCTACCTTTGCAAGATATTTTGATGATCCTATAGCAATGATGTCAACGTCAGGATATTTCTGTTTTATAGTCTTGAATTTCTGGAGATCCATCTCTGAATCAATTACCTCGATATACTTGTTTTTAGTTCTGAAGTCTACAGCTACTGGTTTACCATTAGTCATTCCTGGGAAAATCACGTCATATTCAAATTCATGATCCAAAAACGATAGCAATTTTGCGAGAGTTGATTCAGTCCTACTTCTATAAATTACTCGCTTAT
>JAATVR010000331.1 GCA_014523665.1 Nitrososphaerales archaeon TH526 | reverse complement strand
TTTGTCGTATGTGATGCTTGCTTCTGGGCAACGACTTACCTAGACAAGAGCAGGCTCCCAGTTCTTGACAGTAGATGTTCAAGATGCCAGGAGGTAGAGTTGTCGAGTTTTCCTATCTTGGCAAATGAATCGTTCACATATACTCATTCAGAAAAACGAGGCTTAGAATTGATATTCACAAGTCGCAAAGATTGAAATGCTGAACTGCCAACCGTCTCTACACTCAAGGCGAATCAAGTGATAGTTAAAGTAATTTGAAAATTGTAGAGAATTATAAACATGCTATTTGATGTGCTAAGCTAATCTCCCTGGCAGTTCGGTCTTGAAGAAACAAAGGTCAGGAGTCGAGTTCAGAAACTGCACCTATGAAAATATGTACTAATTGGAGATCAATTTCTTAGACTTACACTAAAATGAACATCATTTCTGAAATATTACAGCGGGAGTTGTAATTTTATATGCAACAAATTAATAATCCAGATTGATCATATATAGATCCTAACAAATGTCTGAGATCCTGCAAGATAAATCACTAGGCTTGGTATTGAAGGGATATAATCTAATCCCAAACGGCTCCCTTGCTACAAAAATTGGGATTTATACCCCATTGATTATTGAAACTTTACTCCAGGAACATCCTGAGGAAGTTGACAAGTGGTTGCAAAAACTACATACTGAAAGTATACGCCAAAAAAAGCTATGCTTATTCGAAAATGATACTTCTGCATGCTTTAATATTGAAATTTATGAACATTTCGAAAAGAGCTTCAAGAGTTGGGAAGAAGGGGGTCTAATAAGAATAATGTTGACCAAAGATAGACCTGTATGGGTTAGTAAGAAGCCTCTCTTCATTCACGCAAAGTAAACTGCCAGTAAAACCAGACATGCACTATTTGTTTCCTTAGGTTCAATGCTAGCTATGTGATTCTAACGTTAATTAGTGGAAGGATGGCTATCTTTCGACGATATGAAATAAACTAATGTTTCGACCTACATTTACAATTTAGTCAACCGAAAGTACTTGATAACTAGAAAACTTCAATTAGAGAGTTTCTAAAGCGATAACTCTCTTGTTCCCTATCGAGTATAAAAGAAATTCCCGTTAGTACAAAATTTTATGTTGCTGCAAATTTATATTCTGCAATTTGCTAGTTTTGAAAATGTCATCGTATCTAGGAACTTTCATTTTGGACTTTATGTCTACGGATTTCAAAAAAGATACAGATATCGCAACCGCGTTACTTTCACAATTGAAAGTCGAATGTGGTTTTGATCCTAGTCTAGATCCCTTTGCAATATTGGATCCCGTACAGAGTGCGGGGTGGATATTTTCAAAGTTATTTATCGCCGGCCAATTTGTAGAGAAATTGTATGACAGCAATGCTAAAGAGATTGACAAAGCTAAAGGTAAAAAGTTTTCTGACAAATTCGTTTTCTGGCTTTCAATTAAATTAAAAGACCGTGGTTGCCGAGCACAGATAAAATTATCTGCATAGTATAGGAAAAAAGTACTGAGTGCTCTTGTTGAGGTCCTCGACTTCCTCTATATAGTAGCACTCCATTTATCCTATTGCATATTATCTATGAATGTATGATTTAGCGATACCCTGTCAGTCAAATCTTTGGATATATCTTGGAAGCAAAGTTTTTGGACACCGCCAAAAACTACATTCCCCCGTTACTATTGGTTAATAAATCACTCTCAGACGAGCCTGAGTCATTTTCAATATCTCGATATGCAATTGGCTTTAGGAGTTACATGGATATATTTCACAAACAGATGATGCCTAGTTAGGAAGTACAAGTAAAAATGGGTCCAAGTTACCTATGATGCATATCGCCCTTTCAGTACAAATGAATCTTGTGATAATGTTTTGACATATCACAATATTCCCTTGACATTCATTTTGTTGATTGACGGTATTTTCTACGCTGTTGCCATCTAATGATGATTCGCTATATTCTGTAGGAGATATACCTTCAGAATATGTGCCGCCTTGCTCTCTGAAGTCATATTCTGATGCAAAGATCATCTCTGACCTTATACCGTATAGAAAGGCTATCAGAAATATCGTCATGAAAAGGACTCCAGCAGGGAGTGTCAATCTATTATTGTTATTACTATTATTCACAGTCTAGAATATTTCTGATATTATTTAGGAAATATTTAGGTTGAACTAATGAAAGAATTCTGTACTAATATTCTGTAGTTAAGTCTGTGCTTATGAATCGAGATTTTCACCTAATCTGTCAGCTATTGATTTCATGAGTCGTAATTTAGCAATTCAAAGAATGCAGGCATGATCACATACCTGGCACATTATTTAACCAGCTTGAAGCTGGTAAATCAATCTTTTCTTTTCTCATGCTCCAGTAGATTTAGTAGTTCGAAATTTAGAATAATTTTCTTTTAACCCAGAGTATGTCTCATTGCCCTTTCCAAGCGTATAATATTTGATCATTGCTTTAGCTGTGTCTGCAGATGATCGCATCTTGCTCTCATAGTGTCTTGCCATTGTAAAATTGACTGTTACATTGCTATGGCATTTGGAACAAAGTGTTCGAAGATTATCGTAAGATAACAATCGTTCCTTGGTGAAAGGCAAATTGTACGACGACTTGGTTGGATTGATATTATTTTTTTTTGTCACACTCTGGAAATGCTCAACAAGCTGCGCCACTGGTTGGATATGATCACATTCTAAATCGGTTCCCTTTACATCCAATACATCTGCAAAATTCAAGAATCGCATATTGCGCTTAGTCAATTTAATTATACGTTCCTTATCCCAAGATTTACCACACTTCTGGCATGTATAGTCGTCCCTCTTGAAAATAGCCAACCTCACACCAATCCATGTACAATGCAGAAAGTGCCAGCTGGCAAATTCCCTTGCATGGGACCGGCAGCAAAAGTACTTGAACGGGAGCTTGGTTTGCCTGCTGCATTTATCAACTCTACATAGTATATTTCCTCGATCGTCAAATTTATTGAAAAAGTTCGGGGGAATGTAAAACTCCTTCCGTTTCATAAGTGTAAGTACATTTATTGTAGTTTTGGATATATTATTTTGGGTCACATTGTCTTCATGAATTCTCACGCATCCCGTACATTTTCACCGCCTTCAGGATCGAGTTCATTGAAACAAAATAGACACCCCATGCTACTAGTTCTGCGACAAAGTATGCTTGATATGCTTCTAAATATCCTAATTCCAATAGATAAAAATGGATATAGGTTTTGGTAACGATGAAAAGACATTCAGAGGCCGAAAATGCTGTAAACAACTTCCTTATGTCAAGTAACAACTTGCTTGAATTCCTAGTACCGCTAATTGGATCGACATAACGATCTTTGTTGTCTCTATAGTAAAGATACGCGAATATCGGAAGATATGATGCATAGCCTATTGCGAGTGTATAAATTGAATTTTCAAAACTACTCTCGGGGCCAGCAAATCCTGCATAAAGTTCGGTAAAATACATTCCGATAATAAAAGATATAAATCCACTGACAGCAATGGACCTATTTAGTAAGAGGATGTCTCTATATTTTCGGAAGAATTCTTTGAATACTTGCTTCATTCCTCATCCCTTTACCCTAGTCCAGAATTGAGTCATCTCAATGAATTGCCGCATAGGAAACTAGTATGGTTGTTACGGACGACATGAGAATCGAAGACTGGAACCAGAACAAAAGTCGTTAGTGCCTTTTGAACCGTGACGACAGAACTCCGAATTAGTCAACAGGTGTCGTCGTCGTCTTGCCCATTGTGAATCGTTGCTAATTGTTTCCCTTTATCCCATTTGCGACTAGAACAGAGTAGCAACCAAGTCCGCAGCGTTCACAGATTGGCTTCAATCCGTTTTTGGTATCTGCGCTTCCTATACAACATGGCTGCTTAATTCTACCCAAATGATCCAGTGATAGAATTGCCCAAGAAGGACACTCAATCGGTGTAGTTCCAGTTCCACCCCAGTTACCCTTCATCAATTCTAACTGTTTCTGGCTGTTGATTACGAATTCTGGGTATTCGGCCTTCAGTTCAATGAGTTTGTCTACCATGCGGCTACGCGCAGGCCCAAAGGGTACCCACAACGGATCATTCATTGTGAATGGTGTATGAAATTGAAAACCTATCTTGTTTACTACTCCATTCCACTCTTCGATGAGGCCGTCTATGCACGAATGATTTAGAGAGTTGATGGTCATTGTGATCCAAATGTCTTTCCATGCTGGCTTCTGTCGATTGGGTGGACCTTCAATATAGTCAAGTATATTTTGCTTCGTTTTTGCGTACGTTCCCTTACCTCTTATGCTGTCATGGACACTTTCAGTACCATCTATTGAAACCCAATAGAAGTACAAATTCTTGTGTCTTCTTAAAGGGAAAGTAGCATTGGTTACGACACATACTTGTCTAGGCATTTCTTCGCAGAAAACTTCAATAATATCCGGCCTAAGTGTAGGTTCCCCGCCGACCAGTGTCACAATGAAAGTATTATGTTTTTTGAATGTCTTCTTAATTATCCTTCTCCATTCTTCAGAGCTAAGTCCGTCCTGTTCGTTACTTTTTCTATTCAACCACCAGTAGCAATGTGTACAATGGAGATTGCAGACATTTATGATATCTGCAGAACCGTACATGAAAGGTTTATGATGAAAGAGCTTTATCCCTATAATCTTGTTAAAGATGCTAAAGTAAAAAGGAATTTCTCTTACTAGATCCGTAATTCCTCTGCCGTAAATAAGATCAGTCATACAATATCATGATGATATTACATACCAGATATAAATAGAGTATAGCTCTACTTCCTGCAGAATTGTCTCGATAGACCAATATTGGCTAAGATGAATGTGTCTATCTACGAATTTTCGTAAAGCGATCATATAACATACAACGCGGAATTTGGTTTGATGGTAGAACAGTTCCAATCAATCTTTGCGCATTTTAAATAGAGCACATGGAAAACAGCTTATCTCAAGGTTTGACTCTGCGCATATTCCTCTATGAATAAAAATTCTTTGTTTTTGTTAAATGACAAAACTATGCTAGATGGAGCCGTTTGGGAACATGGATGCGAATGAATAGAAATACCTCGTATAGCTATTTGGCATCTTACAGGATTGATTTTGGGATTATCTACTATCACGATATATATGCTTCGTAGAGTAAAGTCAACGAAGTAAGTTGTTGGATTCAAAATGCGTATTTTGTAGAATCACATTGAGGGATTTACCTTCATGTATCATCGCTCAGAACGAAAAGGCGATTGCGTTTCTTGATGCCTTTCCATTAGCAAAAGGTCATACACTGGTTATTCCAAAGAATCATTTTTCTAAAATCCAGAATATGTCAGAGCAGTATGAATCAGCCTTATTTCACCTCATGCATCAGTTAGTGGACCCTATTGAAAAGGCAGCACATGTAAATTCATCGACTATTGCAATTCATAATGGAAAGGAAGCAGGTCAGGAAATTGATCACGTGCATATTCATATCGTCCCAAGGACAGTACATGACGGGGCAGGACCGATTCATTCGATGTTTGTGAAAAGACCTTATGTTTCGGCAGCAGATTTGGAACAAATGGCCAGCGAAATAAGAGCAGAATTGTAGAAACGTTATTTGTTCTGTCGCACAAAAGACGCAGATAGACGATGAATTTCAAAGCTCAACACTTTCCATCTATCTATATGGCTTGTTTGGCTAACGAGCTAGCAAAAAAATAAAAGGTGTAGTGTCGGATCTTTTAATTTTACCAAATGAG
Source organism: Nitrososphaerales archaeon TH526 (assembly GCA_014523665.1). GTDB lineage: Archaea > Thermoproteota > Nitrososphaeria > Nitrososphaerales > Nitrososphaeraceae > TH5896. The sequence continues at coordinate 2,090 of JAATVR010000331.1, read as the reverse complement.
TTTGCGTAGGTTTCTGACATACTACCCCGAACAATGTGTGTAATGATGACAATGCGAAACCTCCTCCCATGTTCAACTAGAATTATCTTCGAGATGAACGGAGCCATCTATAAGCAGAAAATCATTAAATACGAGGGTCCAAGTACATATGCTAGGTTCTAAATGGTTGGTACTAATTATACTCTAAGTGAGAATATTATCCCATTGGATCTCAAACGTAATTACCAGTCATCGCTAACGATCCCGATTTTTTTATTGGCTCTTTTTCTCTGCGTGAGTATTTCTTTTCAAGATAACAGTGCGGTTGCTCAGAGCTCGACTGGAAATGCCTCAGATAATGATAGCAGAGATTTGATTGATGTAAATAGCACAGTGTCTGTAACTGGAAGCGCACTTACTAGACTAGCACCTGACAGGGTACATATTTCGATTGGCGTTGAATCTACTGACAAGACAGCTAAGGATGCCTTGTCTCTAAATTCTGGATTGATGAATAATATCATTTCTGGGTTGAGGAATGATGGCTTGAAACCAAATGAGACACGTACCTCTTTCTTTAACATTTTTCCATTGTATAATTATACAGAAAGTGGAACAAGATTAAATGTGTCTGGCTTCACTGTAAGCAATACAGTACAGATTGAAAGTTCAAACCTGGACAATGTTTCTCAGTGGATTGACACAGCAGTTGCATCCGGAGCCAATAGCATAAATAGTATAGATTTTTCAGTAACCGAGAAACGGTTGGAAGATACTAGGAGTAAATTGATTACCGATGCCATAAGTAACGCCAAGCAAAAAGCAGAGGCTGCTGCTTCTGCGGTGCAACTAAGTATAACCGGAGTTAAATCAATAATTGTCGATGGAGCCACAACTATTCCACCATTTCCCCCTCAGCCATTTGCTAAAGACTTAGCAGTAGCTCAAGGAGGAACTGTTTCTACTTCGACACCAATTATTGCAGGTGAGCAGGAAGTAACTGTTTCCGTTTCCTGTATATTTTCAATGGGATGAATTTGAGAACCCATCTAGATCCCTAGGATAGGTAGTTGTACTAGTTACTGCAAATTGTGCCGAATTATGCCGTCCTTTTTTTGTTTCTTTCTTATCAGCACGGTAAATCATGAGATGAGCAGTATTCTTGATAATATCACTATTCATTTCTAGTGTATAATGAAAGGAATCCTAAAAAATTATTTTTGATTATTTCCATAGTGCATGGATTCAGCAGCCATAGGAAGAACAATTGATTAATTCCCAGAAATCACCGAATCAAAGGCTAATTCACCCGCTACCATACTACCACACCGCTACCATACTACCAGACCACTATCGCTCCTATTCCCATTCGGGTATCCTAATGATCACGATAATGTTTTTAAAAACGTCGAAAGTAGAATACAAAATAAACAATTCATCAAAATGGAATTGAATGAATTAGTATCTGGTGCAATGTTGGATTTCTATTCGATAACGCTACTTGATACCAAAGGGTTACTAACATACTGAACAGGGATCGTGATAGAAGCTGTACTGACCTATTTGTGATTTCACACATTGACTAGCCCATAGAATAAGGTAGAGGCGTCACTCAATATATTAGAGCACCAAAAGTTAAAAAAAGGAATAGTGTGTTAACCAGTATAGGTAAAATCTGTCGTGAGGTGCGCTTGTTGTGGTGGTGAGATGGTTTTGAAAAGTGAAATGAAGGTGGCTGCAGTCTATAAATGCATGGAATGCGGCCTGAGCGATACAAAACTAAAATCGGAATAGTAATCGAGCACATAAAATTAATCTTTCCGCATCTTTACTTTTGTACACGTTATGGTGACATGTTGTCTTTGATATAATCCACCAGTATGTCGTCGTCTGAAGATAGCTATATGTTGTCTCAAATCCAAAGGAATCTTCGAGATGCTTCTATTGTGGCGAATAGGGGTCATAAAGTTTAGGTAAAGGGCTATTATTATGCGATTATATCGTATTGTACATCCTTTGCAAAGTTTGGTTTCTATACAATCTGGGTCTAGACAAATTAGACTAGACTTGAAATGGACTGTGTGATTTCCCTTAATGAGAGCAGCTCAGGC
>JAATVR010000330.1 GCA_014523665.1 Nitrososphaerales archaeon TH526 | reverse complement strand
CTAGCGTAATCAATTGTAGCTATTCTTACTTTAAAGTGATATAAACCTCCTTCGGAGAATATGGGACCTGCTGCAACTACAGGACTATCTTCTCTTCCTGTAAACGCCTGCAAAATAGGATCTTGCTCTCCGTAAACAGTTATTCTTTCTGTATTACTTGGTTTCATTTCTATTTTCAAATCTCCTTTGTCATCGTGAAACCAATCAGAAAGAAGCTTCTTGCCATCTTTATCAATTGTTATAAAATATGTTACATGTTTAAATCCCTCTTTTGTAGAAGGATCATAAAGCTTAAACTGAATAATTGGTTTTTGACTTTGGTTTTGTATGGTTTCGGTTGTAACTACTGGAGGCATCATCTTTATTATTAGATCTGCTGTTCTACCTCCAAATGATGCTGAAAGCTCCTCCATGAATAAACCGTCACCATACACAGCTTGTAATAGAGATAATGAGGGTATCGAATAGACAACAATAGACAGTGACAAAATCAATGGTGCTACTAAAACAAGTGCAGTGTGAGATAAGTTAGACAATCCTATTTTTTCCTTCTTAAACATTATATAGTAATCTGTTTTCAGATCATATAATTGTTAAATTCGACAACTTTTATAGGTTTAGAATCAACAATAAGAGTTACCTACCACCCTTTACGAATGCAAATTTTACGATCAACAAAAAATAGAATAAGGCTTCTATCCTTGAGGCACCGCTTCAATTTCTCCTACCATAGTAGGATGTAGTCTACAAAAGTAAGAAAAGTCACCCGTATTTGTAAACTTGTGGGCGTAGCTTTTAGATGGTGCTATCAGGGATGTTAAACCTGAATCAAATGCTTGGCCTACATAAGGAGTGTTAGGTGTACCTGATGTAACAGTGTGTATGTTATTATCATTATTAGTCCAAATGACTGTACTACCAACTTTTATCTTGATATGGTTTGGCGAAAATGCATTGCTGCCCAGGTTAGTTGCCCCATTGACAATGGAGATAGGTTGCGTTCCTTCATCAATAGTAGAAGATGTAGAAGAAGCATTTTCTTGCTGCTGCATTCCCGTTTGCATCCCAGACATTCCCTCAGTTGTCGTTAATGATGTTACTTTTCCATGTGGATCCGCTTTCTGTAAGCTCATTGTCAAGTTCATCTGCCAATCATTCATGTTTATAGATTTTGTAATAGCTACATCCTTTCCGTCTACAGCATTCATAGGTGCATTTGTTACGTTGAAGTGTCCCATTGCTCCTCTCTCTTCAGGTACCCCATGAAAATGGAATGTAAATTTACCTGGCCATGGCCATTTTGCTTCCAGTATCGCAGTATTACCTGATCCTATCTCCCATGATTGTACCATAAGCGGAGGATTCTGTAAGATGCCAGAAGGATAGGCTTTAAACAACGTTCCATGGATATGCATACTATATGCTGGGGATACACCCAAATTTATGAGATAAATTCTTACCGTTTCATTAGTTCTGGCTGGAAGTGGATCCAATTCATATTGTTCTGTATAACCATTGAACATGTAGTATTCTGGTATTGGATTTAATTGATTTTGAGTATCGTACTCCCCGTCAACTAAAACATATTCTCTTGCCGGGGGTAAGGGAGTCTTTGGATATACTATAAATGCTCCATACAAACCCATCCTCACATGTTGCATTACTGGTGGAACATGGCAGTGGTATGCGAGTGCACCAGCTGGCTTCGCAATTATATCATAAGTATATGTTCCATTAGCTGGAATTTGTTCAAACACACCATCTTGTTCGCTAGGATGGTCGCCGTGCAAATGAACTGTGTGTGGAAGAGGCGTTTTGTTAATGAAATGAATTATTACTCTATCACCTTCAGTTGCTGTTAAGGTAGGCCCAGGAACAGTACCGTTATAAGTCCAAGCGTCAACACGGAGTCCAGGAGCTATTTCTATCGTAGTATCTTCTGCTATTAGTGTGTATTCATGTACTTTTTGCTGTTGTTGAGATGTAATATTATTATTACCTTCAGTTAGTGAAATCGTTGATATTGATGAGCCAAATTGAGACTGGGCTAATGCAATATTTACCTGTCGTGACGGTTGTAATACACTATAAAAATACGGTCAAGATGGATATAGAAATTGTTGTTATAATTTTTCTATTAGGAACAAAATGGGCAGCCTCTTTGTAGGTCAAAATGTACAAGGAATTCTACAATGCAAGTTAATATCTACTTAGAATGCACTGCATTGCACTGAAATGTGTTCATATACAGTTGTAATATGCGCCCAGATCGTTTAGTATTACTTTATATCCTACTTTTCTCTCCTCAACCTGTAGTATAAAAAGTTATAGGAATACCGCCGTTTGGTCGATGATCCCATAAATCCATTTTTTTACTAAATTTCTTTCAGGGATAGAGTATCACGCCTTTTAGCTCAGATTACATACATTCTTTGTCATGTTTCAGACTATTGATAGTACCCAATCCTTCAGGCTGCAATCGGTATTGGGATAGAGGGAAATCCATGGGCGATTATAGATGACCCAGTTATACGATTGCAGAATTCTGCAATTTTCACCGCAGCTTCAATTGATATAAGAAATTTGGATTTATTACAAAAGCTTCCTGCCATTGTATAGTTTTGGTTGCTTCAATTCCCTTGCTTGGTCCATATTTAGTATACTATCTTCTGTTGAAGAATAGGTCTTTCCGATTCGTTTTTCTGATTCATTGGAATCTCAATAAATAATTGTCTAAAAAAATAATAAATAACTAAACGGTACGAACATTAAAAAATATCCTAGCTGTATAACGAGAGCGACACAGTAACAGCTTGGCTCACGCTCTGTATACTGAGAATTGAATCCAAAGCGTTTTGATCTCCTTGTTATTATTACTATAGTCGTTATCCCGTGTGTTGCCACTATCATAATTTTTCCTGGAGACGACATGAAATGTAAGCCATTCCTTTAACCCGTGTCCTTCTTTATTTCCATAAAATGTAGCTAGCACAGAAACTATTGATGACGATGTAGAATCAAATACGTCACTTGGTTGATTATAATCCATATTGATTGGCTCGTCTATGTATTCAATTTGATATTGAAATCCATCACTGGCCATCATAACAATATTAAGAAAGGATTCAATTTCAGACTTGCCTTTGAGATGTATTTTCTCTCTTAGAGCATTATGTAATAGAGTCCCTTTGCCCAACGGTTCGTATATAACACAGTCCTCCGCAAACAGATTCAAAAGTCCTTGCATGTCTTTTTCGTTTATGAAGTGAAAGTAGTCTGATACAATTCGACGGTTATTATCATTATAGTGGGAGTTCAAGTGTTACTACTCCTTCTTATAGTAGATTATTCCGTTCTGACGGTTTAGGTTTCGTGTATTCTTCAATATAATACTACGCCTTATAAGAATGATTGATAAAAATGATAGGTTTGCATCGTAATGCAGTGAAATATAATTGCTATCTACAACGATAAAACGTGTAGCTAACTTCCAGGTGGCGAGAGGCTAATGCAATTGATATGTATAACTAATACTCTAATTTTTGCTGGGTAGTCTTTTGACGTTTCCAGACGCTTATTAACAGAAGCATCAGTATATTCATTCTTTTCTCTAGGTCGATCCCATTGTTATTGCAAAAGGTTCTTTGGACCGTTATGAATCTCTTTTCTTGGGGCTCAAAAAGCCCCCAGAATCTAATCTAATTATGATTTGGACCTATTTTCTCCCATTGATACTTTGTTACATGCATATTTGTAATTCTTGTATGGTGTTTAGCCTATTCTCATATTTGGCAATCTATCAAAAATTTGTATATTATACCAATAGATAACATATTGATAAATAGCTGGTCTTGGCCTAACTGTTGTGTCACATCGAAGTATGAGAACGAGAAGCATCACTTTCCGATTAGATCCTAATACAGTGGACAATCTTCAAAGGGAGGCAGACCAGAAGGAAATATCCTTAAATGTTTTGGTAAATCAGGTTCTTAGAAGATACGTTAAATGGGACACATTTGAACCT
>JAATVR010000329.1 GCA_014523665.1 Nitrososphaerales archaeon TH526 | reverse complement strand
TTAAAATATTTAATATTTGCCTTTTTTTATTCTAAAACTCGCTAATACGATCGAATGGTTTATATACTACCATGTTGCCAATCTATAGTAACGGTTGATTAGATAGATGGCCAATACCATAAATATGAAACAGGTCCAGTTACTCAGGATCCTGGTAAAAGAGAGGGCAATCGTTAGACTATTGAAAACAATAGGAAACTCTGATTACCCAACAAGGGAACTCCTTAACAAGCTGGGCGCCTACGGATATGGACACAAGCTATTGGTAAGAGCTGAAAAGATTGGTCTTGTTCAGAGAAAGGTGGAAAAGAACAGGGTTTACAACAAGCTCACCGTCGACGGTAAAAAGGTAGTAAAGCTCGCAAAACAGATCGGAGTTTAGTTAGCTTCGCTTGGCTTCGCTTCGCTTGCAAAGATAGTAAAGTAACTCTTCAATTTAATATCAAACGCGAACTAAAATTCCCCCTGTTTTTATTTTAATAGCAAACTTCTTACTGTATTTTTATTGTAGTCTAGCTGATTTGCCCACGTCTGAATTAATATTCGCTAGATTTCAATATTGTGGATAATCAACATCACCGCGACGCTAGAGGCCATTGATCACTCTGGCAGTCGTTTTTTAGTGTAAAAATATAGTTTAACCTTGATGGGAAGTTTTACCTAGTGCTCTGAGCCTTAAATCCTGATGCAAGTTCATGAATTTTGTTATACCATGACTTGGCTTTTATTATCCCGCTGGCTACAAGGACCCCCTTGGCGCCCAATCTTAGCGCGCTTTCAACGTCAGCTTTATCAACGATCCCAGCCCCACATATCACTTTACTGCTGTCTGACCTTTCTACGACGGCAGAAATTGATTTTGTAATAATAGACGGGTTTTCGGTAGAAACGGCTTTCCCAGAGCCAATTAGTTCAGGCGGCTCAATGGCTATGAAATCAGGATTAAAATTCGCAATAGTTCCTGCTTCCTCCGGCGTTCTAACACAGACAATTGAGACCATTTGTAGGTTTTTTAAAATGCTCACCAGTTCTCTTATAGAATCTATGCTATCAATCCTATGCTCGCTGTGGTTTATCAGTGAACCGACAGCACCATACGATTTAACAATTTCAGGAACCATGAATCCAGTCGTTGATCCAGGTTTTGAAAAATCGACGTGTTGACTTAATACGGGAGTCTTTACCGTCGCGCAGACTTGACTAAGTGCCGGTTGGGGAGGTGAGATAATGATATCAACCCCCGTGTCATTGCTGACTTGTTCCGATACTTTCGAAAGTTCCAGACCCTTTTCCCCAGCGATCTCAAGATAGTTCTTGAAATTGATAATAAGTGGTGAGCTACAGAAGTTCAATTCTTTGCTATTGATTGAGAGCCAAGCTTTTCCAATTTGTCAATACTCTGTTATTTTTGTGCAGAGGTTATCCATTCTAAATGGAGGGAGGACTTCTTTCGGGTGTGCAGTAAAGCTCACTGTTGCTAAGTCTATTGTAAGTCTTTCATATATCGGGCAAATTTCTTTCATTTCGTAATTTTTTGTTATTTGGTCTTGCGTACTACCTTCTGGATGTCCTTGAATTTTTCGTTAAGCTTTTTCATCCTTGCTTCATAACCTTTGTTGTACTCCAGCTCATCTGGAACTAGTGTGGCAGGATGGATAAATCCTTGGTTACGCATTATCATTGCACGCTCAGCGGCCCATATTCGCTGCAATTCCCAATCTGCAGTACCGAATCCGTCATGAGGACCAGTCAATTTACCATTGCGCATACTAAATACCAGGCAGGATACTATTGGCAGAGAGTAGTTAATAGAAGCTGCCGAATTCAGTTTAACAGGCATTAGCGGCATGTGATGACTACCTCGAGTATCTCCCGCAACAAAGTGTGGATTATTGAATGCACTCCCCATTTCTTCTGTAGCGGGGAAATCCTTCTGAGTTCGAACTATCATAATTGGATCATCTTTACCTACATATGTTCCTGCAATATTGTGCAATCTATCGGTAGAAGCAGATACAATTACTTCACCGCCTTCTCCTTCAGAAGACACTACTGAGTGAACTACAAACCTTCCGGGGTACATGAGGGCGGCTTCCAGCTCTGCCTTATCCTCCCACATCTTTAGACTAGCTAATTTTCCTGACATCACGTCCATAATTCGAAAGGTGACACCGGCGGCTAGTTTTTCATTTATCAACAATCCTGTATTACTTCCAGCATCCACAAAGGCGCGCCACAGTGGGAAGTTAAATGCTCCTGGTTCTGTCTTGTCGGCGGCATATACGCTAAATACTTCACTTGGCCTTTCTTCCATTTCAATTTCTGCTACTCCAGGCCCCATGCCTTTGACATTGCCTGAGAACGCATCTTTTAAGAGATCTTGACCTGCCCCGTACAATCCCTGTTCCTTTGCTATCTTGGTGCCAGTCGTAAACGCATCCCATGCTAATTTGTGAATCTTCTCGTCTTCCACCCCACGAGTATGACTCATTATGAGATGAATATCGTCACCCGTGTATCCTATGTACAGATCAATAAGGAGATCTTTGGAATTTTTCTTGACAAACTCCTTAACCGAGTTTAAAAGTTCATCACTTGGTCTTGTATGACCCCCTATCGCCCCGATATCTGCTTTTATAGCTGATACAGTTACTTTCATTGATTTTCCCTAGCCTAATTCGCTCTGTGCATCATAAATCCTTTCCGCTAAGTTTTGTTTTAAGAGGCTGCCCATTTATTGATTCTTAGGCAATATGGCAAGGTAATCAGAAAACTCTAACGTGAACAAGATTTTGGAACGCTGACAAATTCTGATGACTTTATCTAAATAAACTGGAACACAAATCACCTAGAATTCACAAAATAATTGTATCTTTTTTCAACCTCTTTATTGTCACCTTTGAGAACAAGTGTGGCCTCCTTCTGCAACATTTCTCTAGCGCGTTTTTTGAGTTTTTCACTTTCGGTGGAGTTGGGGAAAGTAGATAATGTAAATTCGAAGTGGTTCATGAATTCCACTACTTTGATCCTGAATTCGTCTCTTGTTGGTTTAAACTGACTTTCTACCTTAAACCAACTGCTAGCGCAGGAACATGAATACAATTTTGGCAAGTCCTCGATCAGCCTGTCTATTTCAAAGTAATCCAACGCGAATATTTTGAGGCAATCAGGAGATAAGACTGTTACTGGAAAATTACCATAATAGACCGATATGTGCGCTGCTACCTCCATTTAATAATGGCTCGCCTTGCACACTTCGCTTTCCTAACATTAAGAAGAAAATTTAGCATATCACTCTCAAGATATCGTTTATTATGCTAAATACATTGGATAATCATGGGACCTGCCTTTGTCTGGCGACTTTGGTAATCGTAATCTCTTCCCGTAACCAAAAAAGAGAAGTCCTAGTTGAACGTAGAACAGGTAGAAACAAACTTGAAGATAAATTTGGAACGCAGCGGAGGGATACTGGGCTCGGTCTCTTCTCGTACTATCGACACTGACAAGCTTACAAAGTCACAGGCCATTGAACTGAAGGAACTTCTGACGCATTCTGAATTCTTTAAGTTATCTTCATTGAAATCAAATTCAGCAAACCAGAAGGGTGCGGCTGATTATTACATTTACAATATCACAGTTGAAGATGGAGAAAAAAAACATTCCGTGATGTGCACCGATCTTGCCATGACTAAGGAGCTCAGGCAATTGATTAGCTCTTTATCCAAGGTAAAGGAATGAGTCTCTACAGGCTTTTGTGAATGTTGGCTCAGTTCGTAATGCCATTCTGTTTACTCAATGGTGAATTACGCTTGAATGGACATGCTGGCTTCAAAATGCCAATTTTCAACACTATTATACCAATATTTTATTGCGGAAAATCAATCTATTCAAAGTAACGAATTAGTAGATCCTCAATCCCAGACCAAATCTATATGGAGCTTTAGAAGGGACAGAATAAATGCAGTCATTTTGCTGCTTACATCATATATCATTGATTACTACGAATCCCATTCCCATATCTCACAGGTGATAAATCTCTACTATATTTTCCGTTATTCTCTTGCAATAGGCTAAGTTAACATACCAATTTTTCTGCCCTCCATCATAGCAGTTCCTTCGAATCAAAATGTCGGTCTACGGCGATTTTTCTTAAGATTGATTTGTGTCTTGGCCATGCGGATACATCTTTTGGAATGAATCCTAATGGTATTAAGTGTCTAATTTCAACCCAATGAATTATCAATCGATATAACGAGGTGGGTTTTCCCGCACTAGGATACTTCTACAATATATGGGGGGATTAGTAATAGTAATATACTTAAGCTCTGTTCTGTTAGCTGAGCATGCATTTACATAAAAAGGGAAGTTTACCCTATAGAAGTAACAATCACATTTGCTTCATACTACCAGAGTACGTGAACAAGCGTATTGTTGAAAACGGATCCGATGAACAGAAACGAAAGGCATGGCAGAATCTAATTGTAACTGAACAACTTAGAGGTCGAAGAAATATTGTTGGGGGCTTGTTTACAATGTTTTCCACTTCAGATAAGCTTCACAGGAGCATCTATAGTGCGGAAAATGCAGAGAATCTTCCGGGCAAGCTGGTTCGAGGAGAGGGGTCCACACGAAAAGGCGGAGCCTCGGTGAATGAAGCTTACGACTATTCTGGAAATACATACGATTTCTTCACAAAAATTTTCGAAAGGAGATCAATAGATAATAAAGGAATGAAACTCGATTCCACGGTGCATTATGGGGAGGACTATAACAATGCATTTTGGAATGGTAATCAGATGGTTTATGGTGACGGTGATGGGGAGATGTTCAACCGTTTCACAATATCACTTGACGTGATAGGACACGAACTTGCACATGGTATAACTCAGTACGAGGCAGCTCTCGAATACCAGGGCCAGCCAGGTGCTCTGAACGAAAGCTTCTCTGACGTTCTTGGCTCGTTGGTAAAGCAATACGTACTGAAGCAAGAAGCGGACAAAGCTGATTGGCTCATTGGCGCTGGTCTTTTTAAGAAGAAGGTAAAGGGAGCAGCGCTTCGATCCATGAAAGAACCAGGGAGCGCATATGACGATCCTGTTATTGGAAAAGATCCTCAGCCAGGACATATGAAGGACTATGTAAAAACCACAAGTGATAACGGAGGGGTACACATAAACTCGGGAATTCCTAATCGTGCATTTTACTTGACCGCGACTGAAATCGGCGGAAAAGCGTGGGAGAAGGCAGGAATGATATGGTATGTTACACTTCGAGATCGCTTGAGAGAGAACTCTACTTTCCAGGATGCTGCCAAGCTAACATATAGCGTTGCAGGAAGTTTGTTCGGAAAGGGTAGCCCTGAACAAAAAGCTGTGGCTAGTGGTTGGGCGGGCGTAGGGTTACAGATCAAATCCGCAACGGGAACAGCCAGGAGACGGGCTTAGCCTCCCTTTACTGTTATAGAGGAACAATTAAACGAAGGGCTAGGAATCCTTAGTTCTCAAGATTTAATTTTCATATTTATTGAGATGATGCCTTGGACATTCTAATACTCTGATTACCATCATAGTGAGTTCGATTTCATGAATCTTCTCGACTGTAGCGTGGATACCGTATGTACCCAATGCTGGATTACCGAGTGGATGGTCATTCCTAGATATCAGTGACCTAAATCGATGTACGAACAAGGATCTGATCTGCATGTCGCAAATGCGCATACCACTGACAAATCCTTTGACAAACTAATAACAATTGCATTCGGTCCTTATGTTAGATATTAAACGGCGAGTCTGAAATGCTACGTATTACCCACAATAGGATACACAATCATTGGGAAAGGAGGTGCAGGGATTTTCTATCATTTAAAAAATAAAATCCGAACATATCCACCTATAATTAAGCCCCAACATTCTATGAAGAGCCAGTTATAAATCCCGAGATTGAAGCTATTGGCGGCAATGAAAGGTCGTCCCCGCGTATCTCGGGGTTACCAGTTCACATACAATAACTTCAGGTGATTTCACTACTGGTCCATAGGGTCAGTTTGATTCCGGGGTACTGAACACGGGAGCAACATTCACTCACCAATTCACGACACCAGGAGTATATTCATATTATTGTACCATATTTCCATTCATGTCGGGGATAGTGAATGTAACAGCACCCTGAGGTAATGCTGAAACTTCACATGAATCTCCACAAAAAGTCTTATTCTCCTTCTCTAATACTATTCTTAGTTTAACAAGATCGATGGGAACTCAAGCGTGGGATCATCTGTCAGAACTGCATCAGCGTTTTCTTGCCTTACAAGTTACTTCATCGGTATTCCCCATGAGTTCTTGAATTGAAATGCTCCAGCTTTTCCCTTTTTCTCATCATATCCAACTATAGTAACAGCGTGACTACCTTGCACCGATTCGGTTGATTTAGGATAGGAAACAAAACCGCCTTACCATCTACCTCCTCGAACGAGTCAAATACCATGAAACCCATTCCGAGGCAAAAGCCCTTTACTATGTACTCTTTCATTCGAGCGATTATCTGTTCATTCGATGGAATCCCTTAATCTTACCGAAAGTATTCGATGACCTGGAAGGATCGAGCAAATCCAGCGTTAATTACATCAGGCGTATAGTCAAATTTTGATACTTCATAAGGATAGTATTCTTCTGGAGGAGCACTATAAACCACTAAAGCGTCCAATGCGCTCTGAATATATGTACCAGTGTCCCCTATTAGATGAAGGAGCCAACGCATTGTTTTTATGAATAAAGAATCTTAATAGTTCCACGTAACTGCTTTTCCCTCGTTTGCTCATATATTCATACATATTAACAGCCACATTCCCAGAACAGCTGCGTAGTTGACCCTGGTCCTTGGCGGGAATATATTATCTTCGATTATCGAGCTGTGTGGGAAGTGCATTTTTTACTCGAAGTTCTACTGGGGGTGTGTAGCACTCATTTTGATTCCACTAACACTTGTAGGCTAGTTGAACTCAGTTCTGACAATAGTCTTTGCTTCATCTCTTGAGACCATAATCATTTATTGTTGGATAATCCTTTAACCATCCCAACCTTTTTTGACTTTGTATCAAAGAAATTGCATTAAATCTGTTTCATTTCGTTATCTTTAAGCATTTCACATAAACTTTTCTCTTACACAACAAAACGAATGGCCTAGATGATTTGCAATTCTTAAAATTGTTCTGGCAAACCATTTGCTTCTGTTAGTTATGAGTTCCATGACATTATGACAATCTGGGAAAAACAATCCCCACTATTCACACATTCAACGTACAACGTAAAACGCATTACATATAACGAATGGGCCTCTTCGCATAATCCGGATCAGTATCCTCCGAGGCGAAGATCTCTTCTCCAGGAAAGTCTTGCCCTTCGTAAAATGGCGGAACAAAGAATAGACCACAGCCGCGGACGAAAAGCATTCTACTGCTACCTGGAACAGGATTTTCAGGATCTCCGCCAAAATTTGACCTTCCCAAACCATATTCTAGAATCTTATATAACCGTTCTGTATCACTCTGAAAGCTTACAAAATTTAATCCCACACGAAAATAGGGATAATTTACAATTTGTTCAATAAACTCGTAACTCTGCCTAAATATAGGATTCGAAACCATTCTCTCACTAGTATTATCGTAGTTCTTTAGCATACGTGCAATATGACTATTCCCAATTATCGTATCTGATTTGGAGGTGAAATTATTCTGAAGCCGATCTACTGGATAAGCACGGAATGATTTATTTCCATCATCCAGAATCTCATATGTACCCTCAACTGGACAGCCCTCTGCAGGGACATTGTTGTCATTCTCATCAATTCGAACTATCGGACAGCCAGTAGACTTTATTCTACCAACCAATCTTTCCTGTTGCTTTACTGGAATCTGTTCCCATGCATCCAAATCTATTGATATTCTCAGAAAAGCCATATAGGTTCCATTTTGAGTCCAGTTGTCTCCCGGATTCACTCTGTCCCTATCTATCATTATCGCGGAAGAACGCTCGGAGCTTTCAATATTCGAAACTCCATCATGAAATCCTAACCAACTGCGTTTATCAGGGCGGTTAAATCCCATATAAAATGATCTCATGACAAGCGGAGCATTAGATGAATCCATCTCAAGCTTCCTAAGAGCTTTCCAAGTTTCTACCACTGCCCTATGGGTTGCAAGCTGGCTATCTCCTATAAATTGAACAATAACATGGTCATTTGCAATTTCGTTTTGAGTAACATCTTCTGCATATTTTAAGCCAGCTTCACCTAGCACGGATCCGCCACCTATCGTAGGCTCTCGGAACAACCACTGATCAGCTAAGCAATTCGGCTTTGTTTTCCTGACACCGTCAAATTCAAATATCTTAGGCCCATAGCCCATAAGAACAGTAAGATTTCCACTATAGAGGTGCCTTGCGTTAACGTTTAGGCCATCTACAACTCCCTCTTGCAAATTCAAATACTTACGCCATAGAGCAGAGAGAGTATTTCTGATTCTTGCTGAATCGTGGTCATAAGCGGCTCTAAGAAATACAATTGCAAATGAACTTCCCGGTTCGTTTCCGGGAAGGTGGTAGATACCTTGTTGAAGACCTTCGTACATTAGCAATCTTTCTAACTGGTCTTGATTTATAAACTCCACTCTTGATCAAATATCAATACTTTCAAATTAAGGAAATGGGTTGAAATATTAGAAAAATCCAAATTGAAAGCCCTACTATTCCCTTCCCTCCTTCATCTGAAATCCGTTCTTTCTCTTTCAAACCGAACTTATATGGTCCTCTAATTCCTTTCCCTCCAATGAAACCTTTGGCCCACTTTTTTCCTCTAACTCTGCGGACAATTTTTTTGTGGTTCTCTTAACCCTGCTTTCAATCTCCTGTTGAATTTGTGCACTTCTGATTTTGGAAACAAATCTTAATTCATTTTCTACAGAATTGTGGATCGATGAACTCACCTTATGGTCCAATGATACGGAGATTGCAGATCTATAGATAACAACTAGAAGAAGGTGCGAGAAATTCCCAAAAATGATAGAGTAACAAGACCAAATGGAGGATAAGGAAGCATAAATATTCCACTGTCACCATTAAAGACTGAGAGCAGCTTGCCGAAAGAGGATAACCTCAAATAGTATTTGATTTTCTCATCCTTTAGAGTTCTAGAAGTCTTCAGAACGCGATTCCAAAAAGAACTCCGCCAATTGATCGTGTTAGTACGGAGTTCATAACATTGAACACGTTATCCTGAATCGCGTTTACCATGTCGAAACTCAAAATGGGTTCAAATGTGTGCAGCTTGCTACAGTGGAGATATGTCAATTTTTTCGTAGTATTCAGTAACTCCATATTGTATTTTCTTTGGGCTTATACTATCTGATTGATAACAAAATGTACTACGTCTATCATCAGGATTGGCAGCCTCTGGTATGACTAGTCTGCATAACACTGCTGCCTCCAGAATTGGATCCATTGGGGTCAAGGTCTGCCACAGGGATTGCTATGATGAGGACATTTCATTATCAGAGGGCTCATTCTCTTTCCTGGATAACCTCTCTTTTTCCTCAATTACGAGCTTTATGTATCTGTCTACTTCCTCATCCTTCATCGGTACTATGACTCCGCTTTCTGTTTCCATATTGTCAGCTACTTTTCTTGTTAGATACTTAACTCTCTGTTGGATGTCTTGTTCCATCTGCGAAGTCCCTATTTTCGAGACAAACCTTAATTCATGTTCTACAGAATTCTGAATTGAGGATCTTATCTTATGATCTAACGAGACTGAAATCGCGGAGCTGTATATCCCAACTAACAGAAGATAAGACGAAATACCCAAAAATGATAGAGTAACAAGACCAAATGGAGGATAAGGAAGCATAAATATTCCAGTATCAACGTTCGAAATTGAAAGTAACATTATTCCAAAGGCGGACAACATCATAAAATATTTAATGTTCTCGTTCCCGATATTTCTTGCAATCGTCCAAAATGCAATGCCAAATAGAATCCCACCAATTGGTCTAGTCAAAATTGAATTTATAAGGTCAAGTGTATAGTTCTGAATTTGATTTAGAATGTCGTACTGATTAATTATATATGACACAATCAGTTGAAAGGCTCCAAAATAATAGGCAAGGGGAACAGTAACAAGCAACCAGAATTTTATGGTTCTCCATTTTTTCCTAGTCTGACTTAAGAGGAGTACAGAAGCTAACCAAAGAGAAACAAATGATATCGCCGAGAAATACTCCTGTAATTCTTTGAATGAAAAATTTGCTATATTTTGAGTGGAAGCAGAGATTCTTGATGAATCTATAACACTTTGATTATTACCGATTTCTGATAATATAGAGACTGCGAGAAATAACGAACTTAAAGTAATCAAAATCATGGAAATCGCATATGAGAAAATAATCATATCACGTCCATGCCTAAGCCAAATCACGAATCGAAATGCAAGCATACCTGTAAGGCTTACAGAAAGGAAAATACTCAAAAGAATTGAAATTGATACCACTATGGAATTATATTCGTTCAAAAATTCTGTTTGTAAAACAATGAATATGAGGAGGGCAATTATGGTGTATTGAATCGCTGATACGCTAAGATATGTAATATTGGAACTTCTAAAACTGCCTACGCTAGAACTGACAACGTAACCAGTCCTGATTATCTTTAAGTAAAGGATTTGGCAAATCACACATGTTAAGCCCTGAATAACAAAGTAAAAATGAATTGGTAAGGAATTTTGTGCTTTGAGATCATAAATAGGAAGATGGGGTATAATCCCATCAAATACTAAGAGAATTATTACCACTGCAGTCAGGATTAAAGCCGTAATAGTTTTCGTTTGTAAATTTATTGTATCTTGGGTTGTCATTCTATCGCCGATTATGCTGATGGTATAGGTCACATTATTGCTTTGAAGATAAATAAATGTATTAAGTCTCAAGGAGAGCTCTATTAAGTTTAAATCTTAGTTTCTTGAAATATGCAAATGGACTATAAGGCAGCCAAATTTGCGAATTTATCAATCGGTATATCTTCGGTCGCCCTCATATCTTTATTCATGATTCCATATGTGAATAATGTCAAAGCCCAGGAAACAGATCCCTATGTCTTTTCAGTTAAATCATCTCCATACGGTACGTCGTTTCAAGAATGGACCCAAAAGTGGTGGCAATGGTATCTGACTGTCCCAAAACAGAATAATCATAATTTTGAAACTATAGCTGGATATGTTCCCGTGGATTGTTCATATTTACAAAATGCTTCAAGTCCTATCTTTTTTGTTCCCTTTGTGTTGAAGGAAAAGGGTCAACCGGCTGCAGAAGCAACTTGTGAAGTCCCTCAAGATAAAGCTATAATGATCGGGATTGATAATGGATTAATGGACTATGGAGATCCTAGAGCTCAGCCAAAAACGGTTGATAAAATCACTGAAATTGTGAGAAAGAGTAATGAATTTCCTGTTGAATTTGACATTACTCTGGACGGGAAGCCATTGAATTTAACTAATGAAGAAAAAGATAGAGTTACTTCTACACCCTTCAACATAACGTTACCTGATAACAATATCTGGAATGAATCACCGCACACACCATTTTTGGCTGTTGCGGATGGTTGGTATCTTGTGCTTAAGCCTCTTTCCCCGGGAAACCATGTTCTACATTACACCACAGGCTATCAAATTCCGCCTGCCGCAGTTGGAGCGGCCAACACCGAGGGGTATATACAGGACGTCACATACAAGCTTGTCGTAAAATAGCAGCGGCTTTGATTATTGAATCCATTCTGTCTTACTCAAATAAAATAGAAGCAGAGCATTACTGAACCGATAAGCATGCTTTTATCGTTGGATGGTGCTTGTCCTTTGTGAGTTTGATTGATGTTCTTTTTTTCCACTGTATCGTAATAGGCAATGAACCTCCCAGTTAATACGACTGATGTGACTGTTCATAATGGTTAACTAGTGAGTTATTGGCTGCAATTTTGAAAGCTATTGACTTCGTATGCAGCTTTGGTCAATAGTTTACCCGATCTATTGAAAGTGTAATACCTTCATGAATCCATTCAAATTAAATAAGATTGGAGTATTTATGGTACTAGAATTTACATATTCCGAAGTGTTAAATGTACAATGAAAGAGGTATCAGTGGAAAAGAATTGGAAAATACAATTCAGTCTAGGATCAGAAATATTTTTAAACTGCGCATGAAATGACATGATTAGAATTGGTCGAGGAGCCTATTGGTGTGGGTAATTCTATCGAAAATAATATTTTGAAAGAAAATGAATCTTTTAGGGGAATGACGTATGGCGATTTCCTACGTGAGTGGTTAATGTGGCTACATTCTTCTTCTCCTATATTTCGAGGAAATAGGCACGAAATCTGTTATGTGCATGGAAATTTAAGCTATATTTATGATCGCGAGACTGGCATAAGGAAACAAGCTGAACCCTTTCAGAATAGGGCAAGGAGTAGGAATATCTTTCGGGGGGACGTCATATTTGATGATACACCTATATTTGTCCCAGCGAGAAGCTCGTTCTACAGCGTTGGAGAAGTTTATTATCAGGACAATAGGAAGCTGGAATCAATTGCTGATTGTCAATATATATGCAGGAGGGATCTGAATGAAGGTGGCCCGAGCTGGTGTCGAGTTCAGAAGATAGAAGGCGATAAGGTGAAGGACACTAATCTGGATCAAAAGCTGTGCTATGTTGAGACGCCTTCTTTTGAAATGACTGTCACGCAAAATAGTCCGCTGAGGGAACACTTGGAGATGCCAATCAAACCCGGGACATATCCCACCTTTACCGCTGCAAACGCATTAATGATAAAAAGTTTGAGTGAAGGCAAGTATCGTTTGCAGTATGGTGGATATGGACGAGGCAATTATTTTAGCGATTCAATGTACGACTTTATAGTCAAACCCGCTGAAAGTACGAAACAGTCCATTGCTAGAATATATGAATCCATTACAGTTCCGACATGGAGTGAAGAAGAGTATCATTTAGACCAGTTTAAGGCCGGCACAAAGGTATAAACTGAGACATAGGCGATACCTGACTCGAAAAGGTTATCTGTTTTTATGAACTATTTTGTCAGATTATAATAGAGATTCTTGATGGGGTCGTCAAAATCGCTTACGTTGGGTTTCAGTACCCCCTTATTTTGCTCATTACTGAAATTTCTTAGATATGATCGAGCCATACCCTGAGAATATGTTACACGTTCGAAAGTCGAGCCCGATCGGTAGTACGTGGGAAAAATGGGCTGAGTTGTGGTGGAAGTGGTGTTACGCGGAACCGGAAGGGATCTCTCCAGCTTCAGACCACACTGGGGCTCTGGCCGGTAAGAATCAGACCATTGCAAATGTTTGGTTTCTGGCAGGCACATTCGGAGGTAATGCCGAACGCGATTGTACTATTCCCAAAGGAAGATCTATACTTATTCCAATTATAAATGATTTAATTTCTTATGCAGAATTCAGTCATCTTAAGAATGAAGCGGAGCTTCGCTCATACGCAAAAGACGACATTGATACGACCTCCCTAATTGAAGCCAGTATTGATAATGTGCATGTAGAGGACATACTATATTATCGTGTTCAATCCAATCTATTTGCGTTGGTGGTACCACTCAGTAAATCTAGGGAAGGAGGTATTCAGGATACGCAAGCCATCTCTGATGGCTATTGGCTCTTTCTCAAACCCCTATCGGCAGGTAGGCATACCATAGTAATTCGAGGTGAGAAGTCTTTCTATGATGACGTTCAATGTGACGGCTATCAAGGTGAAAATGGGAGGTTTAAGACGGGAGTCACTTATCATATCGTAATCGAATAATTTATGACTCTTTAAGTTTGATCGATATTCGATGGAAACATAATCGTACCACGGTAATACCTGTCAAATCTCAAGACAATATTGATCCTGTTATATACTACTCTGAACTTAGACGTCAAGGCAATCCCGCAGGAGCCTTATGCCCCAACAATATTATCTACTTCAATTGTTTATGCCGCTATTATAGTTAGCCTCTTCTCTGATCAGAAAGCGCATGAGGTTCATGACAAACTTCGAAGGTCCAGATAATTCTTTCCGGTAATATCTTATATGAAAACTCCAGCAGGGGTAGAAACATATTTGGCATAAAATAATGCATTATCGTTGAGACTGAACCAGAACCAGATCCGATAACTATCCAGTTTCCGTTTTTATTCTGTGTTCATCCTCATCATCCTCGCTTAATTGTGGCCACCAGTGATATCGACCCCATTAACGGCAAAAGAAATATTGCCCTTTACTACCTCGCAGACTAAAGATATCAATTTTTTCATACGTTTATTTCTGGACAACTAACTAATAAGCTTTAGAGTGTAAAAAATTATCCTCAAATGAGGACTGCCGAATTTTTTGTGTAATAACATCGTACCCATGCATCAAGTGGAGTTTGTATGTTCGCGTACTAATGCGATTTTGTTACTTTTGATTCTCTGTTCACATGTTTCTGATTGGGATCTCACCTAAATAGCAGATTCTAGTACGTACTATGGAAAAGTATGCCAGTCGAGCCCATCCGAATATTTCATCCAAAGTCTCGTCCCTATGGGAAGTCATACTTGGAGTGGTCCATCTGCTGGTGGAAGTGGTTGCTGGGAATTGAAAGGAGCAAGAACCCTGCAGTTGACATGACTGGTGAATACGCCAAATTAAACCAAGGAGATAAGATCCTCTTTCTCTGTCAGACTTTCGAAAAGACACAAGTTGTTCCCAGGAGGAAGTTAAGGATTGAGGAAGGTACGGTTATTTTCATGCCTCTAATTAATTACTTGGCGACTATTCCCGAGGATGGTCGAACTGAAGAAGAAATACAGTCAACTGCGAAGTGGAAAATGGACTCGGTCGCAATCGTTCGCTTGACCATAAATCTATTCGATATAAAATTAAGAGTAGAAGATTTCAGATTCAGATCAAATGTATTTGAAGTGTCGGTACCTCCATTTAACTTGCTTGGCCTAAATAGCGGCATAATTAAGTGTGCATCTGACGGGTATTGGATCATGCTTGAACCAGCCAACAGATCACTCGCAATGTATTCAACTGCATCATGCTCATCGGGCAGGACGAGGATCTCAGTCGATTATTCTATCGAATTAGCGAATTAGGTCGCGTTCTGTTTTCACTCCCATTGTATCACAATACATAAAAAAAGGATAACAGTTCGCCTTGCTTGGAACTGCGAATCGTGAAAACAAACGATGCAAGAAAGATGTCATTTCATGCACAAAGCCAGAATGAAAGCCAGAAGGTTCGACTCCAATATTCTTGACTCCAAGGAATGGACGATTCAGAATTGTTAGTTTGGGAATGTGATTATATGCCATTAGAGGCAAGCCTCCTTGTGAAAGGAAACCTAGAAATTATCGACGATCCACAAATTGGATCAAATCATGCCCATCACGGACGCGACTAAAAAACAAATCGCACAGCAGCGAAGGCTTTTCTTTAAGGTGTGTTTCAAATGCGGCGGAAGGAACCCCATATCTGCAGAACGATGTAGGAAATGTAGGGGACGCCAGCTTAGATTGAAAAACAGAACACTTGGCGCGAAGAAATAGGGACGGTTGCCTCATCGTAGATGGATAAACTTTCAAAGCGATCTTGTTCCATGCGCTACTTCTGGTCAACAAAAAGTAGTTGCAACATTCTTCACTTGCATTAGATTTATGCAAATTTTACTCCCCCACCTCTAGATATACTCTTCTTGGCATGATACCGATATTCTAAACGATGTGTTTGAGAACCGCCCTTCATGCTTTGATAGCTACCCTATTATAGTAGGGACGGGTTAGAAACAGTAAGGAAGGCCATGAGGTAAATGTATGAAGCTATTGTTAGCCTGTTTTTTAAGAGCATCGATCTTTTATACAAGTGGATTAGTGAGAATTTCATAGCTCATGTTTTGACCTTTAGCAAGGAATTTGGTGCTGTAGTTGTTTTCATATCTGCTGTTATTTTTCTTTTGATTACGATATACTTTGTTTTGAAACAGGCAAAAAGGTTACCCAAGCGTTATTTCCTTGAAACGTTTGATCAAAATGGAATTAGGACAGTAATTCCAGAGTTGAGGGTAACCTTTGCTACATACCAAGCAGCTGCGAGCTATGCAGAATTCTATACAAAGCTCTATAAGGAAAAGTACAAGTTCAAACTGCTTGGACTCAAAGAGAACTTTTCAACTTTAAGACGTTTACATTAAAAGCCAGTTTGTAGAAGAGCCGCAGAAGTGAGGCGGAA
This sequence comes from Nitrososphaerales archaeon TH526, assembly GCA_014523665.1. Taxonomy (GTDB): domain Archaea; phylum Thermoproteota; class Nitrososphaeria; order Nitrososphaerales; family Nitrososphaeraceae; genus TH5896. Next base: position 409 of record JAATVR010000329.1, on the reverse strand, counting down.
ATTGAACATGGACTTAATTGCCCCTCAAATTTAGACTAAGAATCGATATTACACCAATAACTCTTAACTTATTTGGTTGACCGAGTATTGTGACACCTACCGTCAGTCATACCTCAACAATCGAGAACAATATCTCACGCCAGAAGAAGTTGGCTAGTAGTAAGTTCACGCCCGGTAACACGAATGTTGAGCCGCTTAGTGAAAATATGCGTGGAATCGTTAAAACTGCGTTCCTTTCTTTAACTGACTTGGACCGGCTAAATGGAATTTTTTTTCACAAATTCAAACAAAATTAAAAAACTTAATATCTATCCCAGTGAAATGCATATGCTTAGGGATCGGCGTAATAACATTTTATGAAACATCCAAAAGTTGTACTGACCGCAGATAGGACACTGATGTCACCATA
>JAATVR010000328.1 GCA_014523665.1 Nitrososphaerales archaeon TH526 | reverse complement strand
TGCAAAGACAGCTGCAAGTATTATTATCATAACCGACAATTCTGGTTTCACATTCTAGCGTAATTATGTTTACACAGAATATTTAAATGCATTACGGAAGTGTCCTATTCCTTATAGGATAGCAAGATTGTCAGCATCTTTTTTGCTATAAATTGATTAGCCTAAAATTAAACGCATCTAAATATGGTGTCAATACAGTTCCGATGTATAAAAGGGGTATTACTATTACTTAATTCAGTCCACAGTAGGTAATTCTATTCATGCTTTAAATCCTGTTTCAAAATCCCGAAGTTACTTTCATCTTATTTAATTAAATCACATTGTCAAAATAGTAATGCTGCTTCAAATGTCCAGTCCTTGAAAGGCAGCAAATAGCAAATGGAACACAACTAGCAGAACCCACTGCATCGGGGGTCCCTGGTCTTTAGAATTTCTCCCAGGGTCCTTATTTATACTTTCATTTTTTGAAGTGTGAATAGGGAATTTTCCTCTGAAGGTCAGTCAGCAATAGAGCTCATAAGCAGTATCAGAGATATTCTACCTAAAAAAATGTTTCAGTCTATTGAATCATGTCTTAGTTATATCCCGAAATCAGTTCATGCTTCATTCAATGGATGATTCAATTGTTTGGGCTAATAGTCGATAGAAATGTATTTAATACCTTACTGATTTCATCCGGATATTAATCCTATAACAACAATTACATGTGGCAAATTCATTTGATTAGGAAGCATTGCCTGAATACTTTTTGAAGACAGAGTTGTAAAATGATTATGGGAGTATTTTCTGTCGTTATACTAACATAATAATTGGATTCTTCTATTACATTTATTAGTTTGAGATAAGTAGAAGCCCATGCTATAAAAGTTGTAGTAGGATGTTTATACATCTAAACAATAGATTAGGATCGGGAATAATTTCACTCATTCTCAATATTGCAATCCGGAGGTGTTCAAATGAAATGAGGCGATCATACAGGAATTGAGGGTAATCACAATTGGGAACAAGTAGAAGATAAATAAGCATATCTACCACATCGTTCTATTTCCTAGTAATCCATAACAATACTGCTAATCCAACAGATTGAGCTGAATTTATAGCAAAAAGATAAGGAGCTGCAGAATCAACTATATCTTTTATTGCGGGTCCTGCAAGGTATAACTGTGACCAGAAGATCACTATGACTATGTTCTGCACGATGAATAAAGCAGCCACTATAATTAATCCATAAGTGAAATATGATTTTATTAATCGAATATTCTGTATATATGTAAACATAACCCCGCCCAGCAGCCCAATGTTCAGCAAAGCAGCAACAGCTGCTGCAATCATAAAATCCATGTTATATTGTTCTAATCCATTTGATGTTTAACGTGATACCTAATTTACTTTTTCCCAAATTTCACCAATATCTCCACAAATGAGTCATAGTTCTTTTCCATGAGCGGTGTTAGGAAATATGTCGCGTAAGTGTCCTCATTATCAGTAATTACTAAGCCATTCTTTGAGAGCACCTCAAGATGATGTATAATAGTCTTATAATCTAGCTTTAACTCTTGTGCTATCTTATTAGCGTTGGCAGGATGAGAATTTACAAGTTCAAGGATTCTTGCTCTGTTGATTCCTCCACGAGTGCTAGCAATAAGATACCATAAAAGCCTCTTAAAGCGCGGGTCAACATAACCTCCTCTCCCTCGATCATTCCCATTGTTTGAGGATGAACCATCACCTTTGCCGACAGCCAAGACTACTGATCTTGTCCTCCTTTGTTACTTCAATTTTTACTGCCGCCGCCGAAACTGATTTGATCGTAGAATAACCTTTCAGATTAACCACATATATGGAGAGAAAACCAAAAATGAAATAAGGAATGAAATGATGACTTGTGGTAACCACTTGAGGCAACGACTCTAATCTGTAGGATGTAAAAACTTCAATGGATTTAACTTGTTTAGTTGATGTCATAATTTGTTAACTTTGTGAGAGTTGGGTTTAATTTGGGAATAATCCTGGCATAATTTGGGAATTTGCTTAAGTAGAATATTACAGACGAAGGCTTTAATGTTATTAACAAAACAGAACACAAAGCGAATCAAAAAAACTGATTCGCGAAATATAGTAACGAACAGTCGAGATCAGAGAGAGGTGACGAATGTCAAGTCGGGAAAAGGATCAGTGGCCATTGCAAGTTTGATGGGATTTATTCTCGTCTTTTCAATGGTGGCAATCATCTTTGAGTTCGAGCAACAACAACAGGCATTAGCCTATGGACTTTTGAAAGAGGAGGCTTCAACATCGTCTTCCCCCTCATCAGCATCAGATTCTACAGAGGGCAGTTCAATGGAGGCAACAACAACAAATACGGCTACGCCAATGAGCTCAACATCAATGAATTCGATGGAACAAAACATGTCCCCACAACCCTCATCATTAAGCTCATCCACATCAATTCCACAACCAAACGATAACAGCACCGTGGTAAATGTTGAAGCAACTAATGCCTTGTACGAGCCAGCTGCTGGACTAGCAAATGTATTTGGTCCAGAAGGACTATTTCCATTTCAGAACTTTAGTTGTGCAAACGCATTAACTTGTGGAATACCTACTGCTTTGAGCAAGGAAATGTCAACAATATGACCTCGTATGAAGCAACATATACATCTCCGGTAACATACGGACCACACCAGATTGCAGGGCATGAATACAAGATAACACTAACAGATCTAAACTGGAATAGCGCAGACTCTGCATTACCAACAAGACAACCAGAATTTGCCGCAATGGTAAATGATGTAGGATTTAATCAGATCCAACATGGAGCTTCTAATGTAGACAGATCAGATGTACCTCAACTGTATGATGAAGCATTTCTATATGGGCATGCAATGGTGACCGATATCACGAATGGAAACAATACCGTTGTTGCTAAAGACATATTCACTCATGTAATGGTCGCACACGTTATGGATGAAAACGAGTACTACAGAAACTTGAAAGATAAAGCATTGAGTCCAAACCTGGTGTTTCTATTTGCAGTAAATATACCAAATGACACCGAATTGCCAGGAGTCGGCTCATTGAGTGCGGAAGAGGCCCAGTCATTCACACCCCTAGCCGATGACGAATCACTAGATAATTCCCCACCCATAGACTATCCAGTAAATATCCCCACACCGCGAGAGGGAGAAATTGACGAACCAGAATCACAGTCTACAGTATGGTCGGTAGCCAATCCAAATCAACCACTGCTCTTCACATTCCTAGTGTACCAAAATGCAGAGATAAACCTAGATTCAGATGCGACCAATTAGGAGAGAAAGCAGAAAATTTTCTAGACCTCTCTTTTTTCATTCTCTTTTTTTGAAGTTTAATTCCTAATGTCTCGCCCTGTCTGAAAGTAACATCACATCTCATAACTATCCTCACCTATTTAGCTGTACAAGTAAGATATCTGGAGTACCGCTTTTAACAGACATGGTCGAAACAGCGGCTACAAACAAGAATGAAAGATTATTTTCGATCCCTGAAATCGTCTAGCTATTCAAATAGCTGTACCTCACGTGTATCTATCAAAGGCTGCCTAAGATATTATGATGGGGGTGGCTCTGAGCTTGTAACACGAACCAATGCTCCTCTTACCTTCATGTCATAGTTGATAAATCTTAGACATGATTCTTCCCCTAGTAGCATTTGCAAGAGGACCCTTTCTGCGGTATTCATTAGCTCATATCCAAAGTATGTTTTCCTATATTAGAGAATGGTAGCATTCAATTATATGCTTGCAAGAAGATCGAAAAGGCCTTATTGAAACTGATAAAAGGATACGAAAAAGCTGTTAGAGAAGAATAAGAAATGATAACCAGAGCACTAGTTCTTACTGTATTTGTTTTCACCGCGATATTCTTGGGATCGGTTCAACAAGCATATGGACAAACCATATTTGACTTCTTTTCGCCTACAAAAAGTGACGAAGATCGAAAGCAGCAGATTTAAAAGATAGTAGAACTACAGGTTTATAACTTTGAATTGCACGATATATTTGGCATATATGATGATTTGGATGTCATCGAATTAGCTAATAGAATATTCGAACAAGAAAAACTTGAAGGTGTGGGATATTCTGAATCTGAGATCAAATTGAAAGTTAATAATGCATCAATCGATTTATTTCTCAAGAGTAAAGACGAACCCGCAGGCAGAGGGAATATTAGAATAACTTCGATGACGAATCCATAGACTAGTATTGTCTAGAGGCATAACAGGAGTTGAGACCTTTACGAAATGGAAAAAATATAAATCCTAAATATGTTTTTCGTGGTTCATTACAGTCAATAACGCCGCATTCTTTGCTGCAAGCTCGGCAATTCTTTGGTCAGTATCATCACTTCCGATAATTATAACATCTCTATACTCTGGCTCTAACTTGTGAATCAACAATTCCTCAATATGAGGCTCTCTCTTTAGTGCATCATACTTAGTTCCTGGTATAATGAATTTTTCATTAGTATAGAATAACGTGGTAGCTCCTAAAGCACCCATTTTTATTGCAGCATCTCTCTGTTCTATTCCAGACTTGACCGCAAAGTTCAGTTGTCTTAATAAGACTGCATAGTTATATCTACCCAAAGCAACGGAACATTTAGGAAGAACACATTCTCTTGGAACAGATGATAATATGTGTGAAAAAATTCTATTGCCTTTAACTGACATCTTTGTTCCAATTCTGCTAGTCTCTATTAGGTCTTGCATCTTCAAGTGTTTTATTAGTGTCTTAATCGATCCTTCGCCAAGATTGAGTTCTTGACAAAGTAAATCTCTGCTAATATGACCATTATCCTCTATGAGCTGAAAGGTTTTGAATACATGTGCAATGTCAAAGGAAAGAATTCTGCTTGGAGCATATCTGCCTGAGGTTTCTTGGAGAACCTTTACGTACATATGCATCTCTTTTGGATGTAATGTGCTATGAATTAGTACTTATATGAATTTATTGCATGTGTATGGTGCTGTGGTATTAACGCAATCGCATTTTAGAGTGGTTCAACTTATATAGAAATATATTCAAGAGTGCTAGCAAAGTGCGTAATAGAATCATTGGAAGAGGAAGAAGATAATTTTGTCGGTCTTGACAAGGTAATTGCAGACTTGAATGGTACTGGTAACTATTTCTTGAATGTCTTTAACAACAAGGGCGTCGAATTGGGAATTCTTAGACTTAGAACGGGAGAGATAGATACGCAACTTCCCCATCCAGTGAATGAGGTCTATTTTGTAGTTGAAGGAAAAGGATTTATAGAAATAAAAGGTAAGCTAAAACCTGTTAAGAGAGCTGATTTTATCTTTGTTCCTGCAGATGTACATCACAGATTTATTGTAGACAATCAGGATCTAGTAGTAATCTATTTTTTCCCTTCGTAGGTCTATAAATTGCCCATTCAAAAATTGAAAAGACTGTTGTAGATTGATCATAGGATAGTTTATCCAATGAAACCCCCTTATTGAAAAGTATTGTACGAAAATACTCATCATAAAGAAAGGCGTTGGATGAACTGGCCAAGAGTTTATATACATGATTACTGTCTAGTAGCTAAATTAAATGTCTACCGTTAATACGCAGATCGTAAAGGAATCTCATGGTCTACCAAAAATTGCAATAGGCGTACTATTAGCTATACTATTGTTTGGCATATTTGTTGTAGGATATGATCAGGGACAGTTATTTAGTCTAGTAGAAGGACAAAAGGCATTTGATGACATGTGGACGCATGAATTCTACCATGATCTAAGACACGCCGCTGGCTTTCCTTGCCATTAAGCTATATATGTTTACGTCAAGAATGATGAGAAATGAAAACCATTGCTTTTATTCTAATAACCCTTGTTTCTGGAGCTATAGCAGGAACTATACTTGGTTTAATCAATCAACTATTGGTTGAACCATATATAGATCAGGCAATTGCGATCGAAGTACAAAATACCATCGCATCTGGTGAGCCTGTAGATCAAGACGAGGTTGTACAGTATCGCTTATGGCAGAAAGGCGGGGAGATTGTTGCGGGAACAATTTTGGGTACTTCAATATCTGCATTATTTGGAATAGTCTATATCTACTCTAGGGATTCTCTTCCCGGATCCAACAACAAGAAGAAAGGACTAATCCTTGCTGGAATCATGTTTTTAGTAATATTCTTGATTCCTGCATTGAAGTATCCTGCAAATCCTCCAGCTGTTGGAGACCCTGAGACTATCGAATACAGAGAAAGCTTGTATATTGGCATGCTGGTAATTTCTGGATTTACTGCTTTGGGAGTTGCATTACTTTATAGAAGGTTAGGCCAAACGCGCAAAGAGTCGAGGAAAATTATTGTGCCAACAATCTATGTTGTGATTATTGCATTGGCATTTGTAGTATTGCCTGCAAATCCCGATGAGATCAGAATATCATCTGATTTGCTAATGAACTTCAGGATTGTAACTACAATAACAATGGGAATTTTTTGGGGAGTGTTAGGTATTCTGTTAGGTTCATTCTGGGATGCAGTAAAGCCCCATGAAACTAGGGCACCTAAACTCAGCACTGTATAATAAATGAGTTCTAGAAATTTTTTTTTAGATCAGCTTGTGCGAGTCCCAAACCCAGCTCACTTATGAGATATTCGATTAACAACCAAAGATATCATCGAAACTAGAATCAATGCCAAAGAAATTGCTGTATTAACAACTAGAATAATCTGTTTGCTTAGAAGTTCAGGAGATCGGGAGTGAACTCCCACTTCACGGTCATCTCTAGTTATGCTGATCTAAGGCTTACCGATATCCATTAGTACTTTTGTGGACCTAACCAGTCTATGCATTTGCTTGTATCCATTACCGATACTCCGATGCTATTCAGCTCTTCTAAACCCTTTTCATATATTTGTGAGGTGGCATCCTGTGCTAAAACAATCCTATAGTCTCGTTCGCTTGCTTCATAAATGGTTGTTCTAGGGCAATTAGGAAAATTACATCCAGCTATAATCACGGTATTAACACTTAAGTCGCGCAGATGTTCCTCCAGAGGAGTTCTGTAAAATGCACCCCACCTTGGCTTGTACATGATCCACTCCATAGGACCAATATGTTGGAGGCGGCCTGACAACAAAAGACTTGAATCTAATCTTGTAGCAGCAGAAGGCTTAAGTTCGTCCACAATTTCAGCGCCAACATTCCCGGCAATTACCATTTGTTTCCCATTCATCATAGCCTCTCTTCTGCATAGGTCGACGTTTGAACCGTCTTGATGGTATAGTCTTACAACATGAATAATTGGATGGCCAAGATTTCTGCAAGCTTTTACAAGTATCTGGATATACTGTACTGTCTGCATTGTCCCAGGAATTTCAGCATTGGAACCAGACAACGCAAAATCACGTTGGACGTCTATGATTATCAAAGCTGAATGCTTATTGTCAGGGGATATGAAGTCATGCATATCGTGTTACCTTGGATATTGTATATACTATGGATCTGGGTATGTAAATATAGGTTATCATAATTCACGCAACTAGAGCATTATTTTGATATTCAAATGTTTGAATGAGAAACACATTATCTGAATGTTGCGGTTAATTAAGTATAATTATTACTCACTCCTTTATAAAGAAAATGTCAAGTTACAAGTCTAGTTTTATGGTGTTGAGGTAGTAACATCTGCTGCTACTTCATTCTGAATTGGTAACCATTTACTTATTTTCTTGATTCATCATCATACACATCTACAAAAGCAGAAACAGCTACTTCTGCCTCTCTCAACCTTGCTAAAGCTTGGTCATATTCCCGTTTTACCATAGGTCTATTTCCAACATGTTCCTCAGCACCTTCAAACTTTCTTCTAAAATCTTGTATTCCTGTTGTTAATTC
>JAATVR010000327.1 GCA_014523665.1 Nitrososphaerales archaeon TH526 | reverse complement strand
TTACTGTTTCTTTGTCTCTAATATATTTATATGAGAAATGTATATTAACATTATGGTAAAGTCTTTTCTTGGGCGTTCCGTCCTCGTGGCAGTTAAGTTGGCTATATTGGTATCAATCGTTGCAGTCAGTACACTTGCCTTAACAGACAACATAGATGCAAGGACAGGAGGAAGTGACAGTGTAGCGGCTGGGTCCTCTAGTGGTGAAAGTGTAGGAGCTGGATTCAAAACCGCCGTGTGTGGTCCAGATGCGGCACATGCATGCCAAACGTCTGCTGGACAATAGCACCATATAAGGCGAACAAACTTCACGCTTCTTTTTTTTAGTGCCAAAACCGTATAGACATTCTGAATGCATTAAACAGATCATCATGACTCATAGACATACGTTATGACCATAAAAAATAACCATTTGGACAGCAGATGCTTCTACTGCAATTACTTACTTACTAATAGTCGAAGAGAGATCCTAAAGAATAGTGTAGTTAATGCCATAATTGCAAGGATTATAGTTGCTAGTTGTTCACCCTGTAATCCCTTCCCAGTATTTTATCACACATTATCAAACTTTTTCAAAGCCGTATGTATTTCTTCAGCAATGTCCTTGTAAACAACCGCTTCTAATATGGCACGATCCATCTCACATTCTTCACTAATCTTTATGAATTTCAAAAACTCCTGAGTCAAATCCTGCTTGATATTTGCATACTCGCGCTTTGTTTGATTCGCGTTATCGGGTTCAACCCGCTCTTCATCTACAAGCCTATTAGCAAGTTCGCGTAGCCTTCTTTCCCTCACTTCGGGGTCTACATAACTACCTGGGGCCGACATAACTAAACTAATTCCACCGCTAGAATATTTAGGCTTTCTCTTATCAATGCCAAAACATTAACGATAGACGAAATGCATCGAAGCAGTCATGAAGTCATTTCTTTGCTCAAGGTTCCTTCTCCTTTCTCTACCGCAGTCCTTAATGGAGTAATTAGTTTACATTTGAAGCCGAAGAGAAGACTAATAATCTATGCTACTGATAAATCAAAGTGGATATTGAATAACCAGGAAATACGTGCCATCTTGGATCGTTATTGGGAAGCCACACTGGCTCATAATTTAGAAAGAGTGCATGAATTTTATCATGATGGTGTTGTAGTCGAATTTCCACAGTCTGGCGAACGAATCCGGGGGAAGCACAACATATACGAACTCAGGGCAAATTATCCCGCTAAAGTTACTTTTAAAATCCTGCGAGTTCGTGGAGAAGGAAATCTCTGGATAATTGAATTGGTTATTACCTATGACGGGCGTCCAGTCAATGTGGTGGGCATAATGGAGTTCAGAGATGGTAAGATCGCACATGAAACGCATTACTATGCAGATCCTTTCGAACCACCCGAATGGCGATCTCAATGGGTCGAGATAATCAATGACTGCTGATAGGACGAAAAAGGTGAAGTATACAGATATATCAATGCCAGAATTGCAGAGATAATCTAAAACTATCGAATAGATCTTCGTGACTCGTAGCATCTTTATCTAGATACCCTTCACCATTCTCCATGGCAGTCCTCAAAGCAGTAATTAGTTTGTTGAATCTAGGATGAATGGCTAATGTACCCCCATTGTATTCTAGCATCTGCTTACAATTGGCTAGCATATTCTTGTGTTCCTTGCTGAAATGTACGGGAATTACAAACATGTTATGCATCAACGACTGCAGATCAAATTTGGCAGAGCCATATGATTGTTTGAGGTGCGCTACAAGGTGCTAATAATTGACATCTTCACCAGCAATTCGGTCCTTCAAAGTACGGATAAAAGAGGGGTTAGCATCATCAACAAATAACCTACTTCTGCCCCTCGAAGGTTATTGCATACTTATCAAGCAAGGAAATTGTCATCTCAATCATCTCGTTAAAGTCTGGCCTGGGATATTCCTCTGCATGCAAGACATGAACTAGGCCATCTCGCAATTCAGTGATGCATACGCCAAATGCTGATGAACCAAAGCCAGGGTCTAGGCCAACAGACTTTTGCGAATAACTATTACGGGAATCCGGTAAATGTTTCCTCCCTTTTTCAATCGCTGCCTCAATATCCTTTGTGTGGAAGACGTTACCAATAAAACCTAAGTACTTTAGATTGTATTCTTTCTCAAAGGAAGGTGGGGCTTTCGCCGCAGTTGTCTCATCTTCTGTGTAGATCTTGCTTAGCCCATAAGTATAATCAAGGAATAATCTTTTGTAAAAGACATGTGTTCTCAGGTTCTTTCTCTATCCTTCGAAGAGTCCTTCGGGGGCATTAGGCGTACTGATCATCACGATCCAAGGGTTTGATTTGGCAATGTACCTCTCTGACAATCCGAAATAGAGGTTACTCCCCCCTTACCCCGAAGGCATATCTTATTTTTAGCATGGTAAGACAAAAAATCAGTTCTAGAAGTTGCCTAAGAATATGGAGTCACCCCACTCACACATGACACATACAGATGACGACAAAATATTAGAAAATGAAATTGAATCTTGGCATAGCTTTGCAAGCATACTTCGAAATGAAAATCGAATTATTTTCTATCAAATGCTAGAGGATATCAAGGCCTATTCAGAAACTGCTAAAGCTAAGGGAAAGAACTTTTCATTTGAATCGATGTGTATGGGATTAATATTGCAACAGCAAAAGATGATAAATGAGCTACTTTGCAAGCTTTCAGCAAAAAAAGGTATTAATTCAAGTTACCCATGATAGGACTTAGATCTGTTACTAGAATCTAATTATCTTGGAGAGGGAATTCTACTTTAATCAAGATGTTCATGCTATGAAATTTGTTTGATATCCCGTCCAAAAAAGCTTGCATCTCTTGAGCAGAAGTTTCGTTTATTATGTTGGTCGCTCCGTCTATCTCTTTTAAGACACCTAAGGATAATGGCTCATCAACTTCCCATCCAGTATTCCTACCCATGGTAACAACACTGATTCAATCTGCAAATTTAGAATGAATTCCATTACGTACCAATCTCTATAGTTTAAAATATGTCTCGTCGTTATATTCAGGACTAAATGTACTGCATCATTGCTACCTACTTAAGACATACCTCCTTATATTTTGATTATTATGAAAATTGAAACAGATGCAGGTAGATTTAATCTATTTTACAATAAAAACACAGATTTATTGAATACACCGATAAGCCTTCTCAAAAAGATTTCAGAATTGGAATCCGATTCCAAGGATTAAGCACAAGATTCTTATATTTCGAAGTAGATGGTAGTACCTCAAGGTCAAGAAGGAACTAGTAATTAAGACATGTCAAATAAAAAGGACGAGTCTTCGAAAGATGGTGCAGCTGATCAAGATGCCGACTATCATCGAAATCATGGAAACCAACAAAAGAAAAAAAGCCAACCGGGCATAAAGAAGTCAGTAGAACATGCTTTTGTGATCAAGTCTAATACACTAGATGAGGGTACGATGGCCTTTATTCACTGGCTGAACTCTACTCACAAGAAGTCTACTATCGAAAATCCATTTGTCGTCAAAGACTTCCAGAATGATAAATGTACAGTGTTATGGGATAGCTCAGTACAAGCTGAAGTACATGTTGAGACAGAAGAAGGAGTACCGATATGTCAGTATTGCAAGGCAGATGATTGTGCTCATGTTGGTTTCACAATATGTCTAGAGCAACTCCACGGCAGAGGTGAAACATTGGAAAGTATAGAAGCTGAATCTGAATCTGAATCTGAATCCAATGGTACCGCCGTCAACAAAGAGAACCAAACTGCCACAGGTTTGAGCTATAGTCTATTCATCAGTCTTATCGCTTCCTACATATTCTTCTCCTAATCTTTCTTTTCTGAATGTTTCTGCCACCTTCCAACCGAATTTTATAATATATGGCGTCATGAACGTTGTTATTACAGTCATAGTACCAACCATAGGTAGAAGAAATGAACTCGTTACCCCAACGTCTGAACCTCCTTTTGCCGCAACAAGAGCTAGCTCGCCTCCAGAAGAGGATAAGCCAAAACCAGTCCTTAAAGCGGTAACAATGCTAAGGCCTTGGGATCTTGACGCAAGGAATACCGTTAAGAATTTTGCAGATATGGAGATTCCAACCAAGACTAATGCAGGCAATATGAATGCAGGGAGTAATGTGATATTCATTAACGCCCCAACTGACACAAAGAATAATGCAGCGAACATATCCCTAATTGGAGTGGCCAGCACTTTTGTAACGGAATGTACCTTTGATTCTGCAATCAACACGCCAGCAAAGAAGGCGCCCGCAGCCACAGAAATGCCAGCCTCAAATGCAATAAAGCATATACCAAAGGTAATCCCTAGCATAGCTACCACTAGTATATCATGTTGGTTCGTACTTCCCACGTAGTTAATGAATCGAGGTACGACTTTAGAACCAAGAAACAGAACTCCCCCAATGAATGCTAACACCAGGCCAATTGACGTCGCTATTTCAAAGATCGATACGTCTCCCAGTGGAGAGGAGGCTACTGACTGCAGGATTGCAAGCATTGATATGATTATAATATCCTCGATAACAGCTACTCCAAGGATGAGTGTAGTCGCCTCATCATGTATCATGTTCAATTCTTCTAGGATTCTCATAACAATTACCGTACTTGTGACTGAGATTGCTAGTGCTAAGAATAGGCTATCAAACATCTGATATTGTAACACGGAATGTGCTACCGTAAACCCAATGACAAAAGTACCGAATGCCTCCGATGAAGCAATAATAAGTGCTCTTTTTCCAATTTTGCGTAGCTTCGCTATTGGAAATTCCATTCCGACAACAAAGAGGACTAATATGACCCCGATTTCTGCGAACAGGTTTAGTATCTCAGTGCTAGTTATTAGACTAAAAGGCGGTGTATATGGACCAATAATCATCCCAGCGATGATGAAACCGATAACCATTGGTTGCTTGAGTTTGTATGAGATCAAAGCCATAACAGATGCAATTATCATTATAACAGTGAAATCCTGTACTACCTGACCTATCTCAATTACCATTACCGTAAAACCATATAAAAAAAGCCAAGCACCCGTTATAACAGTTTGGATATTACTCCTGTCCAATCGCGTATGAAAAATAATTTGGTCGATTTAGAGGTAGTACATGAGGGGGCCTTTACTGATATATGTCAAGATCGATTTAAACGCTTCAAAGATTATTTGAATATTCCTTCTCTACCTCAGACTTCATTTGATCTACTATTGATCATTCAGTCTCATAGAACCTGTCCAATTCGTTTTTTGTTTCACTAGTTGAATTTGAATTGGTTAGATCAGTGATTATGCCCATAAAAGTGAGATCATTTTTGTTGGGTGCAGGTCGACCAATGTAAGGTCTAATTCCAGAGCCAGCACTCCGTGCATCAATTTCGCCTTCTAATATTTCAAAGGTTTCATCAAATAGAGTATGATAACGTGGGAAAAACAGTTACACTAGGTGCTAACACGGTATTAATCCATCGTACTTGCGTCGTTGTTATTGTATACCGATTCTAATATTTCTACGACCTTATCAGGCATAGGTCAACCATAATATGGCTCTTATCTAGCAATTTTATTTTTACTTCTTCCTTCCTTCCTACCTACTTTCTGACACTTCTTCCACGTCAGCTCATAGGAGGGTACGGGGGCTAGTTACTTTCAATTTGATTACTGCATTGATGTAAAGATGCCTACTTGACACCTTGTAAAAAAATGTTGCAAGTTTGAATTATTACGCGGCACATTTAAGCTTCCATATTGATCATTGATCTCGTAGCGATTAAAAACACCACAGATGAGAGTAAACCGAGTATTAATACTTCAATATTGGTAAATGTGCTTACTTGTGCAAATATTCCCGCTCTGGTAATATCTACTATATAGGTTAATGGGTTAACGTAGAAGGCGGCCGATAAGGGTTGAGGTAGACCCTCTGCAGGATAAAATGCTGAACTAACAAAAGCAAAGAATAGGAATAGACCATTGCTAATTACATTATAGCCCTCACTACTCTTCATCCTAGTGGATAAAATTATTGTGAAAGAACCAAAGAATATTGATCCTGCTACTAATGCGTATATTGTGTACGGGATACTCCATAGCGTGACATTGATGTCATGGAATATTGTCGGAAAACCAATTATCATAATAACTGCAGCACTACCCAATCCAATTAGAATGAGTGTTATAAGATTGGCAATAACATATTGAATTTTATTGAATGGCATGACCAGTATTTG
>JAATVR010000326.1 GCA_014523665.1 Nitrososphaerales archaeon TH526 | reverse complement strand
TATTTGGAGACAGGGAGGATCGGGGTGTTAGTCGTACCCCATACCAGAAACCGACTTCATGCTGGGATCAGCAACTGCTGGGTAAATCTACTGGTACAAGGTACCTGCTTGCCTAGCTGAAATGAAGTCATGCCGTGCTGGATGGTTATGAGTAGCATGTCATGCGAAGGCATGGTCTTGACTGCGTATTGTCGAAATGGGTGAGGTCCGGGAGGGAGCAACCCTAAGATAGCATGGTCATGCTGGCACGTCTACGTGGCAGATCTTGCAGGGCTTGAGAGGGGGCTTTGGGCCTTTACTGGAACCAGTAGGCTGTCTCCAATAACGCTTCAAATTGTCCGTATGAACTCGGGCTTTCTGAATTAAATATTCATACTGATCAAACTAACTAATTACCAGATTGAAGGGTTGCCCCGACTGCGGACAACCGTGTCATGGCATGCATCAAGCATGGAATTACAACCAGTGGTTAAGTCGAAAAATATCATCAACCGGTTCTTTCTTCAAAATCCTGATTAAAGCCCTTGCCTGGGGAACTGAAAGCATAGGCTTCTTGAAATGATTGTCAATGCCGATTCTAGGACATGCGACCTGTACAAACGCATCTATGTGATTAAATATCTGCATTCTTTCCTCTGTTATTTCGGTCAATCCAATCAACCTCACTTTCATTCCCACTTTTTCAAACTCCTTCTTTAATTCCAAGGCACGGGTCTTTGCAAACTGCCCATCCTTTATGCCAATAATGATTCCAATTGTGTGAGCGTCAGCGGCTTTGTAGATTGACAGAATCGCTTTCTTGTGTAGTTCCTCAGCAACACCACTTACTTCGGTGTATTCCTGAAAGTACGGATCAAGCATGAATGTTCGTTTCCCTGTCGATAACGCTACCCCGGCTGAATGGAATGTGCTTTGACCTAAAAAGACAAAGCAATCTATTTCATTTAACTCACAATGAGCGGGGTAAAATTCACATCCAAAGACCTGCCCATCATTGAGCTGCCCCCTACCCCTTCCTATGGTCACGCTCATTCCGGCCTGCTCAAAAATCCTGCGAACGTTCTCGAGCTGTGGTAAATGTTGACTAATTGTCAGTAATGATATCTTCATGTAATTTTTGTTTACAAGTTCGGCGGCCAATCGACTTGCAACTTCATCAAAGGGCCGATCCTCGTATGCATCTATCATGACGATCTCTTTTCCAAAACCCTCCATCGAGATCGTATGCCCTATGTTAAAGAGAATTTCTACCCCAAGCACGTTAGCCGCATGGGTATTGAGGTCGCATGAACCCCAGCATGTATCTCCTATTATGTATGCTGGTATTTCGAATCTTTCCGCGATAATGTCTGCCGTTTCCTGAATTTTAGACATCAGTCCGTCTGGGCCATCCAATGCAACCGATTTTGGATTCCTCTCTTCGATTATTTTGAATATTTTCTGATTGTCGATCGATATCATAACTATGCTCTGACTTCCGAGATTTGTTGCTTTCATTCAGTTCTATGGCAATAAAAATGCATACACTAAGAACAATAATTTGTAGGCACCTCTTCCTCTTCTAACTCCCCCGTCAAGGGAAGTCGAAATCGAAAGATCAGTTGAAATTCTTGATTCATATCTTGAAGGATAACAAGTGGTTTAGGAAGAATCTTTACTTTTAAGCAATAGGATTTTCTTGTTGTCATCTAACTGGAAATCTTGCCATTTGCTTGGAAAATATACCCTAGGTTTTTGATCAGAGATCATGTCAAATCCACACTCTTCCAAAGTAAGCAATACAATATTTTGGTGCTCTGTATAGTCTTTCATATCAGTTAGGATCTGTATCGTACCTTCATCACGAAGCTTAGGTTTCATGATTAAAAGCAATGACTTTAGTGAAACGATACGGTTTGAATCTTCTGTTCGATCCAACGTATTTTTGGGTAGGACTATCATAAAATTATCCACTGCTCTGTCAATTACATTTGGAATTAATTTTGTAATACTTCCCCAAAATGCTGATGCATTTGGAGGATCTAACATTGCGAATCGATTCTTGGCCTTAAGAACTTCCTGTTGATCGTCACTTATACCAATAAAATATTCAGCCCAATTGTCAATTGCTACTTGCTCAAGCATTTCTCCATTCGTCATCGCGAGCTGGACGTTCACTTTTAAGAAGAGTTTTTTTGCATCGGCAATCGTCCGATTCAGTTGAGTCGAGGGATTACCTTCATGGAAAAACTGATAAATCAGATTCCATCTTTGTCTAAATACATCCGGAAACGACTTACTGTGCAATAGTTCTTTGAACAACTGTGTGTCTGCAAAATCTGCAAAGAAAGCGTCAGTTCGCGAGACGGCTTCAAGCTTAGGAAGATACAATTCGTCATAAAGACTTGTAACTCTATCCCACGCCCGAATCGGATCCGAACTCATATATGTAACCGACAAGTCAGCCAACCAGAGTATTTCTGCAAGGAGACTAATCTTTTCCGAATTGTATCCTTCATCAGACAGATCTTTCAAGAGACTTGAGAACGAACTCTGTGCCTCATTTAAAGTAGAGTATGGAAAGTCCGTATGCCAAACCAGTGCTTCAACTACTAGACTCTCTTTTGGTCTTTCGTAGGCTGAGGGTAAATACTCTGGATGTGTAGTCGAAAATTCACCCGACACCTTCGATGCGTATGATGACCGATCCCGAAAATACTCCTCGAATTCAGACGGATTCAGCATGAAATAGGCATCGTGAATTCTGATTTTTTTAAGTTCACTAATAGTCCTACTAACTTTTGGTCCCTTTACGGAGACCGGTGTCCTGTTATCGTTGATTGCTGTTGTAACAAATGTTGATTGCACCGGATCATAGTCATGCAACAGAGCTGAAATAAGGATGAGCTCATAGTCCTTGTCAGTGAATACATATCCATGAAAATATATGGGTAACATTTGCAAAACCATGTACGACACCTCCAGACTATGGTGAAGATTATGGTACTCTGTCGAGCCCTCGCCTAGACCTTGATTGTCATAAGCATTTCCCAAGAAATTCATAAGCGTCTTTATTTTACGAATCCTGGTTGGAGGAATCCCTCGATCGGAAGCAACCTGAATTATAGCGGCTATTAGTTCCTCATTCTTGGCATTTGCAAGATTCTTGTTGATATCGCTTATAAAGTTCTTTTTTGAACCTGGGAAGTAACGAACGACTTCTTCGTAGATTATTCTCATAGGTAAACTCTTGTTTAGGTAGATGCCAAGGGTTGTTATCCAGTAAGGGTATTTTATTCTGGGTTTTTCTCGTTCGATGACCTCTTCGGAAGCGCTTACCAATGCTTTATTCAGGTCGGTTATCTGGGCCCTAATCTCCTGGCCTTCTAGCGATTGGAACTCCCGAGAGTCAATATACCTTGATCTCTCTGTATTCATTACCAACCATTGAGGAATTTTTACTCTGTATCTAAAATAAGCTCGTTTACCCTGTTGTGACGATACGGATGCAATTCTTTCTTTAATCGTAACAGCCACATTTCTCCGCCCAGTTGAAAAGGGGAGTTCGTTGTCTCGAACAACCTGAATTATTATTTCTCTGTCTTTGGATTGGAGACCTAATAGTATATGCCAATATTTGCCTTTATCAAGCCAACCTGGGGCCTTAGTTTCTTTGTCCCAGAAATCAATGGGTCCTAACGGAAGATAGCCATTTTCATATTGCCTGGTTTCGGGATTATACGAACGATACTGATAATCTCCAATTTGAGGATCAAGCTGCTTTGCCTTATATTTAGCTGATAATATCCTCTCTGTCGATCTAGTTAACTCGCGATAGGCCATTGCTCCCCAGATAGTCCCTAGGGCACTCATCAGCGTAAGTATAGCTGCAATTATGTCAACCTGATTTGTAGTGAAGTACTTTGGGGTTAGAGGTATTCCAAACCATCCTGTTGCAAGTAATCCGCTGAATGTCAGAGTGATAAAGAGCCACCTTGCTAGATCATTGTAGTAAAGGCTAAATGCCCTGGCTTCATCATGTAACTGACTCGTGTTCATTTCACCATTGTGTTTTTAGATTTCGAATTTAGAGCACAACTTCAATAACCTTGCCGGATGAACTCATATGCCCAGCTAATTCATTTCACATTCTTTTTGAAATCAGTTCTTGAAATTTCATCTCTGAGCTCGGACCATTGTTCAGAATTGTGCACACGCCATTTCTCATAACAAACAACATTCTCCAAATTTAGTCTTGGTAGCCAACCAGAACGTTCCAGATCTGGTGTATCTTCAAACTCACTCACGTAACCTAGACATAAGTAAGCAACGGGTGAAACTTCATCTGGTATTTCAAGGATTTCTCGAATTTTACAGTTTGAGACAATACTCACCCATCCCACTCCCAAACCCTCCGCACGGGCGGCAAGCCAGAGATTTTGTATAGCACAACAAACGCTGTATACCCCCGTTTCCGAAATTGACGTT
>JAATVR010000325.1 GCA_014523665.1 Nitrososphaerales archaeon TH526 | reverse complement strand
CTTTTCTTCTGTTGCTTCTCCTTCCGTTCCCGTTCGAATTTTTGTATGTCTGCAGGTCCAGGATATGCAGGTTTGCCAAGATGTCTTGTAACTATATGAACCTCATAGTCGTGTGTCGTCTGTGGTTTATATGAACAATAGAGACACCCATCTTTCCAATAATCAAAAGGCTGGCGAATCTTTAGAGGTTCAGCACCAGGTGGTTTAGGCCATTCTAGATTCTTATTCTCTTCCTTAATCTTGCGTAGATGTTCTTGTCGTCGTCGATCGTTTTCTTCGTGACGCTCTTGATTTTCTCTTTCGATTCTGAGATACGCTTTATAATAATTTCTTAGATTAGCAAGGACTTCCCTTGTTGAAACCTCTGGGGCATTAATAATATCAGGATACCATAATTCCTTCAATCGTTCAATTTCCTTGATAAAATCCTTTGCTTCCTGATCTGTCCATCCTCTGTTTTCTCGAATGTAGAGGGGTTTATAATTATCCTCGTCCTCCAGTATTGTCAATTCTGTCGTTGTACTCCCTCTTTTTTGACCTCTGGACAGTCGTGCTTCTCCATCGAAGGCCGGTCGCCCTTTAGGCCGCAGTATCTACATGCCCAAACGTCACCCGTCCAGGAGGCTTTGTAAATCCTTGCTGATGTTGCTGACGTTGCTGACGCCTCTTTTTGGCTACCCCCTGGAAGTATTGCATCTTCTTCCAAACCACCTTTCATCTCCTGGGCTGCGTGAAAATTTTCTTGGGGGTCTTGAAAATGGACGTCTCTCTTGAACTCTATTTTACATAAGTAACCTGGTCGGGATACACCAAATCCAAAGAACTCTAACTGTCTTCTTATTAGATCGTCCATATCCCAACCATACTTGTCATCATCACCAAGATAGAAGATGTAAATTGCCTCTCTCTCCCTTCTGATACCAGTTTGGAGATCAATATAGTACTGCTCATCCTCTAGTTTCCGACAGAGTTTTTCCATGTAACCCCATCCTGAATCTCCTCGGTTGTATGCCACTTTGACATAGTTCCCTTCAATATGAGCTGCGACCGTTCCGGCTACGGCATGCTTTTCTACCATAAATATAACATAACAGGGTTGACCATGCCACCTCCATTGGGTATTAAGAAGGTATCTATAGTGATGTCCAGCATTCTTCAGATAGTTAACATAGCTTTCTATCCATGAAGTAGGATCCTCGTAATCACTAAAATCATTCATAATTCCTCTGCCACTCCCATCTGCGACGTCATCCCAATTGATCTCTCCATCCTGACGCCATTTCACCAAATGATCAGTTAATCCATCGTAATCCGATTTCTTGAGAACGCCTTTTGATTCTAAAATATACATAAGACCTCTGTTTGTGTTCGGCGCAATCTGGTCTGCGATTATAGGCTGTAGATGATCTATTAAGACTCGCTTCCAATCTATATTGCCATTAGACAATCTAGGTGCATTTGGTCCGCCTGAGTTGTTTTTTGGTCCTCTTGTAAAAGCCAATTTAAAGCGAAGGCACCTCTTGCTTTTGCTTTCGATCTAGATTATGCGAAATGTTAATTCCGCAAGACTTATCTAATGCCTCGGATTTTACAAGTCTCTGCTATTCATAACCTTGATGTAGTCTTACTGTAGTATGTTCTAATAAATAACGAATCTAATTCTCTTTCTGTTATTATGAGAGGGAACGAGGAGATATTTCAAGGAATTCGAAAGATTTTACGATATAATAATAGTTTGATGCAGGATCTTCTTAATGCGGGTTTGGAAGTTCTTGAAGACTATTTCTTTGTTCAATTCAATCTTAGCGCTTTAGAGCGTTTGAAAGACGATTCGACATTCAAGAAAATAAGTCCAATATGCGTCATGGTAGAAGAAATTATGATTCTATTAAACCCCTTATGGTATCGCTATCCTCGTTTAAGCCTGATCACCTTTACAACTTTAGATCCCAACACAATTCTAAGACAGATGGAGCAATCGTTTGCAGACGAGATTAGCATATTTTACTATATGAACCTTTTAAAACCTAATATCGACGTAAGCGAGACTAAAATGCGTCGGGCAGAGAGTTCGTCTAAAGATATAAGATGCGATCTGGAACAATGCTTGTCGCTACTCGTTCAGGAGATTAAAGGAGATCCTCCACTTGGAAATTGGATCAAGAAATGGAGTGAAGATTTATCGAGCGTCTACCATGAAATTGACGAGAACATGAAAACCTGGTCATCATCTACTATCTTTTGCTGATTCATTTTGGTTTCAATTGTCCTGAATCTATAAGTGATTGAATTAGATGCTCAAATTGTTCCTGTTTGCGCATCATGTTTTGAATCAATCTATCTTTCTCTTCAAGTTGCGACGCAATATCTGCACCCTTTCTTTCAAGTTCTTCATAGTCAAGAAAGGTTAGATAGGGTTCTATTCTGCTAAATATTTCTACCTTTTCCTTTTCGCTCTTTCTGTAATAGGTGGATCCTGAATGCCCAATAAAGAAATTGGCATAATCCGAAAAGCCAAGGTCTGCTATAGTGGAATAAACATATCGCCGAAATGAATGGAGAGTGATCTTCCTATGTTGAGCTCCAGCTGATTCCTCTCTTTGTCCTCTTCCCATACGATCCAATGTGTTACCAAAAATAGCCGCCAGTTCGACATACACAGATCGAACAAAAACAGAAAGATAGCCCTGAGACGACGCATTCATTGAGAAAACCAAGTCGTTATCTATTTTTGGCGGCATTCTATATTCAGAGATTGACTTATTAACTTTCTTATCATAAAATGATACTCTCCTTGTACGATATTTGTATTCTAGCCAATTTCTAAGTTGTTGTACTACCTCATGAGTCAGCAGTACCGTGCGATCTGATCTAGTTTTCGTGTATTCTCCTCTTATGAATAGCCTAGGAGGATTATGTTCCAAATGTAGATCACATATTCGTATCGAAATTGCTTCTGCCGCTCTCATGCCGGTGGCAGCAAGTAACATAACATATGTTTTCAGCCGAATGTTTGAACAAGCATTAAGAATATCTACAATGTCCCCTTTACTCAGGGCTTTCTTATCCTTCTGAACAGATTTTGGGAGCTTCACCTTAAGCTTGAACTTTCTTACGCTAACTTCAATATCACAATATTCAAAAAAGTTCTTTATTGTTACAACACGCTGTTTGATAGTAATCGGGGCAACAGTTCCTGTTAAATGAGCAGCATATGATGATAGTACGTCGTAAGGGCTTAGATTCTTTTCCTTATTACGGATATCATAACTGAGAATCTTCTCAATAAGTTTGTCTATATTGCATTCATAGGTCTTGTGCACAAATTTAGCGAAATCATCCAATCTGTTCTTGTATTCTTGTGCAGTTGAGCTACTCATCGATTTTATATTATTGATATATTTGATCACTGTTTGACTACTCTCAATACTTCTATTTCGATAAGCAATGTTAGCTGCATGCTTAACTAGTTGCAACTTGATTAAAATGAAACCTGAGACTTATAAGTCTTTTATATTTATAAAGGTCTATGCTTGATAAACTAATAGATTTATCAGACACAGGGCATAATTATTAATAGTGATGAGAGCAAATATTCAAGGCCTCGAGCATTTCACGTCGCTTTATAGCTATCGTTACTATGTATTAGCACTAAGACTACATCCAGCACAAACCCTAAAAGCCTTTCATCATGTTTATGTTACTTGCTTAGTTGTTATTGTCATTATTATAGAGCATTAAGAATAATGTACTAATGAAGGCGGAGACTGACGCAATATATAACCACTATATAGTTTATGGTTATACTTGCACTCGATGAACTCTAATATAAACAGAAGAATTCTCTTGACAACCATCTTCGCCGCAGTTGCTACCTTATCTGCCGCAGTGCTAGTAACAACAACAGGTGGAACATTGATGCTAACACCAGCATTTGCACAGGGCGACAATATGTCAAGTGGAGGTAACTATACAGAAGGAAATATGACTGGTTCTGATATGGCAGGAAGTGGAATGGCAACTCCTCCTACGACAACAACACCGTAAGTAACGTCTATATTTAGACCTCCAAACTCTTATTTTTTCCCAGTTATTGAGCGTAAGCTAAGGCAGCAAAAAATGAAAATATATGAATTTTGGTTGGAGGCTGTTGTTATTGTTTTGTTTTCTTTATGCTCTTTTCTGTAGGTTAAATTAAAATATACTAGTAATGAAATCATTCTAAATAGGAATATTCGAGGATCGATATGAAATGTCTTAATTGCTACTCGGAATATATTCCGACGCTTTTATACCCTATCTGTGACCAGTGTGGATTTTGCTACTATTGTAGAAGATTTTTGTCGTGTATTCATTACAGAGAAGATCTGCCTAATACGCTGAAAAAGTGGCCGCCGCAGAGACAATCGCTGCGATTACCTGGTCAAGAGTATAATGACTCTATATACCACGAAAGGAAATGGGACTCATACAGAGAACTCTCGCTCACGTTGATAAGTAGAACGCCTTATGATTACTTCGCCGCAGTATTAGTCATTGATGAATCAACCAGGCGTGGTCTAGGTAAATCAAATATGTTAGTGCTACTACGCAAATTGCGAGCGATGCAATACCCTCTAAACTGCTATATAGATATTGTGCCTACGGGCAGCTCTGATATTGAGATAATACGGATTGTGGGTTCCTACAAAGCTATCCCGGTGTTTCTACTGACTTCTGACAAAGAACTCTATGATAAACTATTACCCAAGGCAATATTAGTCAAGTCGAAAGGAACTGGTAATGCTGTAAGAATAATTTATAATACCATAAGGTATAGAATCAAGAGACTATAGAATACTGTTTCCGGATAGATTTGATCTTGTTAGAAGTGGTACAAGAGATATAACCAAGAACTTTGATAGAGA
The DNA here is from genome assembly GCA_014523665.1 of Nitrososphaerales archaeon TH526. GTDB lineage: Archaea > Thermoproteota > Nitrososphaeria > Nitrososphaerales > Nitrososphaeraceae > TH5896. The sequence continues at coordinate 4,587 of JAATVR010000325.1, read as the reverse complement.
AGTATGTCGTTTAGTATAATATCTCTCATGTATAGGTCTTGTGAAAATAATAATGGACAAGAATAATAAATCTAATTCAGACGGACGGGACAAACGTAGCTACTCGGATTTTCTAGTAGGCCTTGGGTTAGGAGCAGTAGGAGTTGTCATTCTTGCAACAATATTCAAGCCACGATGTCCGAAATGTCGGAAAAAGATATTACGTGGAATTCACGAATGTCCATTCTGTGGGGCTAACTTGCAATAAGAAATTGCATGATGATGATCACACGGCACAAGTACTTGTAATTGTAATTGTATGGCTAAATGACTGACATTTTATTTATCCTGTAAAACCTGTACGCCAGCAAATCCGTTCACGTATTTTAAGAATGAGCACTGTCTTACAGCACTCAGCAACAACGTAACTTGGTCTCAACAGACCTTATTCTTGGTGATAGGCGAGTCCTCTCGCTTTTCTTCAGATAGTTCTTCCGATGCCATAGCTCTTGCAATAGGTAATAATATCAGGTGCTCAATTATCATTAGATTCCCGAGTGTTTGCTGATTGGGGATAATGTTAGCAAACAAAGGTCCTATTATGGCTACCAAAAATTGAGTCGTTCTTGACCAGAACAATCAACTTTGATTTTAGAAGTGATATTTTTATTGTAATACTCTTTTGGATAGCTCAAGTCAAACTTCGTCTTAGGTTCGTGATCCCAGCCATATGATAGGGTAATAAACTAGACTTGGCGAAAACTCAAGTGTCGATGAATTGATGTAGTATGCTTTTGAATCAGATATGAGCAGCAAAAAAAACAGAAACTATTAGAAGAAATAACGATACTGTGTAAATAAACTGTGTAATCAGATAGTTTCTTCAGAGTTGTTGAAAAAGTAACCTGCTTGCTCCATGTCGTCTATTGTGTACTTGGCAGTTTAGTACTTTTTGCCATTGCCCGAATGTGTTGATGTGGATGATCTAGTCCTATTTGAACTCAAGGTTTTTGATTCGGCTGTCTGAATTATCTGAGGCACATGGGCTTTCTCTGATAAGATCTTGAAGTATTTGATAAATTGTTGAGCTAAGTATGCGTCATCGTAACATGCTAATGCGCTTGTGAACTGTTGGGGATTAGTATGGTTAACAGTTTCATAGACTACTTGAAGTTCATCAACTACTATAAAGCTAACAGGAAGGTCTGAGACCCTAAGAAGCTCAAATTTATTTGACGGAGCACGAATCATCTTATCGATCATTTTAAATGTATCTCGATTAGGTGCTTTTCTAACTATTGCGTTAATCCTTTTTTCCAGACTGATTTGTTCAGGGGTACTATCGATGATATGCAGTCCAATTCCTTTTGAAAATGTCTCAAATAACTTGCTTGACACGTGGGAGTCATGATATCGGGAAGCGAAATAAACATTCTTTTGTGCGTTATCGAGAACACGCATCACCTCAATGATGAGGCGATTAAAGTCCTTTATAACAGAAAAGCTAGACAAATATGTCGAATTCAACATTCTGTTAAGGCTATCATTTGATTGCACCAATTGATTGATGATCGCATCCTTCTGAACGGGTGGAAAATTTGGGTTTGTTTTTAAGATGTCTATCGCTTTCAGCTCCCAATAATTAGAGAGGGCTTGTTCCATTGTTTCAATATGTCCATTATAAATTATAGAACCTAGTGAAGTCGTTCTATACATTGACCTACCACTCCCTGTCACTCCCACGTCTCGCTTTTCTATTAAACCAAAGTCACAAAGACGCCTCAATCTAGTATAAAACTGTCTCTTACTCATGTTTCCAACAAAATTCGAGGAATTAGTCTTAAGACCAGTATATGCTGCTTTTAAGAGATTAACTGATCCTCTGTCAGACAATAGAGAAAACAATTGGAATGAGTCAGGCACGGTCCTTAACCTCATTTCGGGTGTCCCTGATAAAACCTTCTCAGTTTCTCTTGTTTCTCGTTTTTGTCTTCCTACTTTTCGTGCTCCAGGAAATACATTACTCTTGCTGTTATTACCTATCTTATCAACGCCATTAGATGATTCCTTGCTATTGTCTAGATCCATTTTTCACTCATTTCTATTGCTAAGCCGTCCTAGCCAGTCAATTTTATATCTCTCGCAATATATATTAATTCCCCTTTTTAGGTGATTAGTAGAGGCAAAATACAGGGTGATTTAAGAATTGAAAATGCCGCAACCCCATCACCCACTTAAGCTTACACTCCGAATCGAGAGATAAACGTAAATTTAGACGATCAGGGTTACAATACGGTAAGATCGTTGCGAATCTGTTCATCTACTAATTGTGATGTAGTGCCCTTGACTAAAGGCGTCGTCTACCTCCGTGACTCGCAGATCGTCTGTACGGGGGAATTCGGTTACCTCTCATCGATTGTTCGGATACCAATACCTCTGTAAGCTTCTTTAGAATGGAGCTTATACAATATGTTCGGCCAAGAATTGCCAAAACACACAATAGTCAAATCCTTTATTCAATGAGAAGATAAGAAAAAATGTGCAATTACAATAATAATGAAAGCAATAGAGAGACTGGCAAAATAACTTTTGATGAGATCGGTAAGGCCATTACCGGGTGTAAGTCAACAATTTTTTTGTGCGCAACTTCACTGGCGTTGGCCTTCTTACTAATTCATTTATCACCAGAATTGGTTGATTCTATTGCCTATGCCCAACCCCCTCATCTGCAACAAGGGTTGCAAAATGATTACGATTCTGAATTAGGACAGGCAAATACTTCTTCACCGGTTTTTCCCTTACCAAGAACTAACAACAGCGTTTTTAACGATGTATTTAAACAGACACAAGGATCCGTGGTACAAATAACTAGAACGGTACCCCAAACAGGTATCGCTGTAGATCCTTCACAAGAGAATAGAACAGCATTGGGATCTGGTTTTGTATTCGATCAAGAGGGACACATTATTACCAATAATCATGTGGTTGCAAACTCCAAGGTAGTAGATGTGACATTTACTAATGGAGATAGATCTAGGGCCAACGTCACAGCGGTAGATCCATATATTGACATAGCGGTTCTTAAAATTATTGAAACAGAAAATAATACCTTGGAGCAAGGACAACGCCTAAATGCACTTCAACTTGCCAATTCGTCAGCTTTACAAGTAGGTGATCCAGTAATCGCCATCGGAAATCCTTACGGACTTGCAGGAACTATGACAACAGGTATTGTAAGCCAAGTAGGCAGATTAGTCCCAGCGCCCGGTATTGGCTTCTCGATTCCTGACGTAATTCAAACCGATGCTGCTGTAAATCCAGGTAACTCCGGCGGTCCGCTATTGGACACTCAGGGTAGAGTAGTCGGAGTTACTTTTGGAGGCTTTCCGGGAGGAGTGAATTTCGCAATACCATCCAACCTAGTACAAAAAATAGTTCCAACTCTGATCGCTGAAGGAAACTATACTCATCCATACCTAGGATTTACAGGAGCCACCCTTACTTCTGATTTGGCAGCCAGTATTGCAAATATTACCCAAAATTTGAAGGGAGTATCTGTAAATACGATAGTACAGGCTGGTCCTGCTGACAAAGCCGGGTTGAACGGGACTACAATTGATCAATATGGTAGAAAACATGGAGGAGATGTAATCGTAGCAGTTGATGGAGATAAGATTAGAGAGTTTGAACAGTTAGTATCATATATTGAGGGGAATAAGTCCCCCGGCGATAAGGTAGTTCTAAGTGTGTTCAGGAATGGAAGTGTAATAGATTTAGATGCAGTATTGGAGAAGAGACCCATAAGTTCAATTCAGCAGAATAGTACAGGGCAATCATAACGATATTGACAGTATTATGTTATTCAATGACAGCAGGAAGTTACGTCAACATCTGCCTCTATCTTTTTTTGCTCTGATCCTGAACGATTTCCAAAAGAGCCCATATTATCGCAATTATACTGCAGCAAGAAACGTTAGTAAATTTGATACTGTATTAGTGGAACGTATGAATGTCATAAAATATTCTATTTTTTTTGAAACATTGCAGTAGGTACTGACACTATATTCTTTATTTGCTGAATCTACTTCATATATCATACACCATACACCATGTAGTATGGATTCCGTTCCTTGGGTGCTGTGAGGACTAGATCTATACTCACCGAAGTTGAATTGCAACTCTAAATGCTCTAAAATGCAATTTTATGGCTCAAATACTGTTAAAATTTTAGAAATGAATTGATACTTTCCTCGGTATGGGATGGACGTTCACTAGTTAATTTAATCGGTGGTCCCAGCCACAAAATAAGGTTTAATACTTCTTCCGCTAGGTGGGAATTAATCGACGAAAACTGATATCACTTTGATTATTAGTATATTAATGCTTATTAACATAATTAATGTGAGGAGGACAATAAACGACATTTTTCAAGAGATTCATAGATAGTATTGGAGATAGTAGAGAAATTAATTCTGATTCAGATGCGATATTTACATTATCTTCAGCTTACGTCAGCCTAGAGACGAGACTCGATTTGATATATACCGGAAGATGTGGTATATGTATCAAGAAGGCTGATGCTGATATTAGCTTCAATGAGATCAAACT
>JAATVR010000324.1 GCA_014523665.1 Nitrososphaerales archaeon TH526 | reverse complement strand
GTATTACTCGAACAATTTATTGATTATATCGATAAAACAATTCAAAAAGTATACCAAGATAGAGGGACTGTATATCCTGTATTCTTAGGTGCTAATCCTTCTCCGCAGATCTTAAGAGAAGAATTAATCACAAATAAACCCCGATACAGAAAGCTGGCAAAATGGCAAAGTAAAATTCCTGATGTTGAAATAGATGGACTAAAAATAAAAGCTCTGCAAATAGCTACTGCAATACAAGGCTTTCATCTTCATCTACGGGGTCAAAATCCAGCTCATACTACTCTTATGTTCAATCATATATTAAACATAATTCCATCAGCAATATTACTTGGAGCTAATAGTAGATTATTTGCTGGATAGTTAACTTGGAATACTAACTTATATAGTGTTACCTTATACCAGTATATAGATGTCAGCTTCTCATACAAGAAGAAAGAAATCAACTAATACCCCTCAAGAATTACTTCTTGATAAAGAAGGGATAACACAATTAACTTTAGGATTATCGGATAGATTCCCCAATGCCTTCAATGATTTATCGGAGGACAATGCATCCGCTATAGCTAACTATATTCAGTCTATGAAAATAGAAATTAATCTCTCAGATCATTATGGGAAAGATCTAGTATTATTGTTATCCACGTTCTCAAAATATACGAATAACAAGTTATTTGAGGACTTGACAAGGGAAGATATCTTGGCATTCCTCAATAGTATTGTCAAATCAGTAGAATCTGATCCTTTACACAAATGGATTGGAACATACAACGTCTACAGAGGGCATTTGCAAAAATTCTTCAAATGGCTATACTATCTGAATTTTGAACCCTCCAAAAGACCGAAACCAGATGTTGTCAAAAATCTGCCCAAATTAAAGAGAAAAGAACAGTCCATTTACAAACCTTCGGATCTTTGGACGGCAGAAGATGATTTATTATTCTTGAAATATTGTCATTCAAAGAGAATGAAATGTTTTCACGTTATGTCAAGGGATACAAGCTGTAGACCTCACGAACTATTGAAGCTGCGAATTAGAGATATAGTTTTCAAAAATGCTCCTGCCGGAAATAGACAGTATGCAGAGGTTCTGGTGAATGGAAAGACAGGATCTAGACATATTCCTTTGATAGATTCTTTGCCTTACATTAAGGATTATATCAACCACGAACATCCCCACCCTTCTAATCAAAATGCCATATTGCTATGTGGAGTAGGAAAGAGCTTAGGAAGATCGATAAATGTGATCTCTCTTCATGGGATCTATAACAGATATAAAACAAAACTATTCCCAAAGCTACTTCAAGATCCTAATGTACCTGAAGAAGATAAACAAAAGATAGAGGAATTATTGAAAAAACCATGGAACCCTTATATCAGAAGACATTCAGCATTGACGGAGAAATCCTCATTTCTAAAGGAACACATTTTGAGACAGCATGCAGGATGGTCACCACGATCTCAAATGCATCTGAAGTATTTACATTACTTCGGCAATGAGTCATCAGAATCAATACTTCAAGAATATGGTATATTACCAAAAGACAATCAAGAAGCAAACTTGCTGAGACCCAAACAATGCCCTAATTGTAACGAACCCAATAGACCCGACCAGAAATTTTGTGTTAAGTGCATGATGGTGCTAACATATGACGCATATAGTGAAACTCTAGAAGAACAACGGAGAGAATCAGAAGTACAGAACCTGAAAGAAAAATATGAGGAAGATATGAAGGCTATGCGTGAAGAAATGGAAAATAAATTCCAACAAATACTGGCCAAAATAGATGTTGCTACTTTGAAATAGTAGTAGAAACCGTGTAGTGTATAGAATCATGCTGTAAAAGTGGACCACTTCAGAAAACAAAAATATACTATTAGGCTTGTCCATGGTTTTGTGATCGCATTACTAGTACGATGATTAGAATCTTTGCGTCATAATGCAATTACAATTATGATCTGGCTCTAATTGAGTCACTAGTAGCAAGATTAAGCAAAGTTATAGACCTACCTGACTGTGTTCTTTAACCGAAGACCCTTAATGATGAACAGAATGTACTCGTTGGAACACGGGTACCAGCCTTATCTCTACGACATCATTACCTATCTACTATCTGTACAACTATTGGATATCAAAATGTACTTCCCCCCATATTATTTTAATTCAACTGAATGAAAATAGTATTTACAATCAACATTCTCCATTTTCCACATATTCCTGCTTTGATTTATTGTTCCTGTCACTGTAAATTTGATTTCATTACTATTATAAGGGTCATCCAATAATCCTTTGACTTCCTTGCAATTTCATAGAGTATCCAACTTTATAATCCAATGAATACATTTATCTCCGCTAGAGCAAAGTAACTAACGGTGATTGAAATATAGCACGCGAATAGCCCACAAGGGTATCATACCTTGCAAGCTGACTATTTTCCAAAATAGATTGCTTGCCTATTGGCCACAATCTTGACATTGGATACCTTAATGTTGGGTGAACCACTTGAACCTCAGGTAATTATGATATCCGACTGTGCTGTATATGGCCCCTCCTTCCCACCATATCCACACATGGCAATGTCAACGAAAATGATTAAGTTTAGCTGATTCTGGTATTTCCAGGTAATTTTTTGGTGGATTAGTCACATACAAAATTGACAGATTTAGTTTTTCGGGAGCCGGGTTGCATCAAATTAAACTGCCTGATGCAATAATAATAGCAGCTTTTCGTATAAACTATATAATTATATAGTTTATAATAGTTTATCATGTAAGAATTACAATAGTATAAATACCTGTAACAACTAATACATAAAACAATGGGATTGAAAAACATTGCCATTTCTCAAGATAACTACGAAATTCTAAGGAATTTCGGTAAGGCGGGGATGAGCTTCAATGATGTCATTTCTGAGCTGATTATGACAAAAGTGCAAACTGCAAATAAACCGTGCTTAAGCGACAATATTGAAAAAATACGGCCTGAGCAGAGGCGGCCAAACCACACTCAGACCGTATCATCACCTGCCAACCCAGACATATAGACTGAGGTGTAATGATGCGTAATGAGCAATACAGCATCTGAAGATAATAACCTTTTTGATGGTTTGGTTGTCTCTGAATCATATCACAATCAGTACTCTGCATCAAACCAGTGCTCAGGTAAAGGTTGCACAAAGATTGCAAAGAATCTTCTTATGATATCGTACATCAATAAAAGGGGATACTTTTGCGATGAATGTGCATGTGATTTACTCATCAAACAACTGGCGATAAGACTCTCACCTCCATCCTAAAGGCGGAAGTCGGAAAAATGGTATTCTCCCCGGCTCCTTAATACTAATTTTCAGACAAGATGATTTGATCATGATGTCCTCCTTTGGTATTATAATAATGACACGTGACCATACGGGGGTCTCCATCTATCATTACTGTCATTACTGTCATTACTTCAATTCCTATAGTATATGCAATGTAGGTTTGATTAGCTATTTTACTAACAATAATAGCAATGCTAGCACTGCTAATGGTGCACTGTATTTAGATGATTTACCACTGGCTGTAGGTGTACTTGCTTAGTGTACCAGGATTGTTAAGACAATGCTAAATTGGTGAAGCAGCTTGAATGGAACAGATTATGCATTACTTAAACGATTAAAGTACCTCAATAAAGTAGAGTATAGACCTGCATCCTACAAGGACTTTGAAGAGTTTGAAGTAGATGGAAAGCCTTACAAACTAGAATCTGGTACTCTGCGTAACAAGTTTTCTGTACTAAAAAAAGAAGGACATATTGAGCGATATTATAATTCTAAGGCTTCTTTCTTTGTTATAAAAGGAGTACGATTCGGTAAACAACGCACCATACAAGGCATGACTGAACACAGCATATCTCAACTTTCAGAGGCAATTCAACTACTTCCTAAAGAAAGTAAAGGATTACACGATTTCCATACCTCATTTCAAGTACTAGATATATGGCAAGTATTATCAGAAAGTAAAAGGCTCAAGGTTAACGAACATAACAAAGGTATTTTGTTATCTCCTTTCAATATTGACGGACTTAAAATAACTGCTAACATTCACCACACTGATACTGTAACGGTTACGGTGGCTTGTTCAAAGAATCCTGTTTCCACGGAGATAGATGATGTTAATGGTATCGTTAGATTGGCAGCTGCACTTGGAAGGACGCAAGAACGTATACAAAGAATAGTCGATGAATGTGGACAATCATTACCAGGTGGGTATGAGAGTATTCCTATTCCGGATAGCAATACCTGGATGACTACCATGGTGCACTTTGCAGTTGATACACCCAATTACAAAGAAGTGAAAACCTGTATGACATGGAAAAACGCCCAAGGTGTACTACTAAGAGAGTACAATAAGAAGAAAGAAGGTAAGCTGAGAAAGGAACGGCAAGTATATCCCAAAATCCGCTTTGATGACGTACAAAAGAGACTTGCTGATAATTCATATTCAAAATCCTCTGAAATGGTATTTCAATGTGAACCCGAGCTGACATCTTAATAGAAAGGTAGGTAGGAAAGAATTGGCTGAATTCATAATTGATGAAGATAAACAAGCAGAAGTTGTGACCAAATCGGCGCACGATCTACATGGCGATTTAGGTAGCAAAAATAGCTTAAAGAATGAAGGTGGCACATCCCCTCAGCAAACATCAATATCGACATCAACTAAGCAGTCCATGTCTTATCTGACAATCCGCGAGATAGAATCCGAGCTATCGCGCTCGGTAGTAGAGTGGCCTAAAGAAATCATGATACAGCTGATTGGTAATGCATGGGATTCTCTTCAAGATAACTATCTAAATGGAACTAAAGAAAATAGGAAAATTGAGGTACGTATCAAGATAGATTCAATACTTGATGGATATGTTAGAAGGGTTGTAATTCGTATAGCTGTGAGGAATTCTAATGTGGATAATCTCCCAATATTCGAGGATATAGAACAGATATTTGATTATACAAAATTTCATAGCACAAAAAGAAATCAACATAGAATGGTCACTGGAGCTTTAGGAGATTTCCTAAAAAGGAGTCTTGGGATGGGATATGCCT
>JAATVR010000323.1 GCA_014523665.1 Nitrososphaerales archaeon TH526 | reverse complement strand
TGAGAAAACTTGCATTATTATCGCTTTTCAGGAACGTCAGAATTTCCAAAATCATCAGAATATGCCGAATAGAGTGTCAACACTTGTCCGTGTTTAATAGAATAGTCGCCAATATAGTTTATGATAGGCTTGTATTCATCCTTTAATGCAAGCAAAGCCTTTGCCAAAGAATCTGACAACAGGATGTGACCTTCTCCTCCAATGTCCATAACCCTTCTGGCTAAGATGATTCCAGGCCCCCAGAAATTTTGATTATTTTTTATATCACTTACAGAAAAAACTGGGCCTGAACTTAGCCCGATTCTTACTTTTATTCTGTCCCTTTCGCCTTTACCCCTATTGTACGTCCTCAATTTCTGGTGTAGCTGAATGCCTAGTTTTAGTGAGAGTTCAGGATTCAACAGAAAACCTATTACCATTCCATCGCCAGTCGGCAAGATAATCTTCTTTTCTTCCAAATTGTATGCACTGCATGTCATTATTAGATTATTGAGAACTTCGATCTTTTGTCTTTGCGAACTAACTGAATAGCTCGGATCAGAAAGTCCAACTATATCTATGAAGAAGAAACTTGCGTCCATGACCTCCGATGAAAATCCTAGCTCAGACAAACTTAGACCGTAGATTCCTACCAATTTCTTGTAGACTTCCAGATGGTTAACATGGAAATATAGTCCGGAATATGTGATCGGATTTTCGTTAATTTTTGATTTGCAAACGTAGCAAATAAAATCTGAGCCTTTTTGAAGGAACCGAATGAAGCCATCCTGAGTGATCTCAAAATCAACCCATTTCGGAGTCAGTACCACTCCTCTAATCAAAGTCATCTTCATTGCTCGTAGGCGTGACTCTATTTCCTCTTTGAACGCCATTTCAAGGATGGCATCAAAAGAAAGGCTCAAACGCTCATATTGTTCCTTGTCAATGGAGGGTACGGTAAGGCAACAAATTCCAAATAATCCTTGAATTTTCGATGTAAAATACACATCTGTCACAAATCCTTCGACCTCTTTGAGGCCAAATAAGGCGATGAGATGGTTTAGAGAATCAATGATAAGAGTAAAATTCGGTTTCTTTTTCTCAGGTAAGTTTTTGATTCGATTCCTTTCATTTTCAGTACCGACGTTAGAATTTCCAATATTAGAGTTATGAGTGGCAGATGTGATTTCCTTAATTTCAGAAATTATCCCAATCAGCTGTGAGCTATTATCGCCAGCACTCCTTCGAATGTACGGGTTTATGAAGTGGAGGCTAGAATTTATCAAAGTGCGGGCCACTCCTGCACTTATCATCCAGTTCTGAAATTGTTCCTCTGTGTCAGTGCATGAGATGTAAACACAATCTGATCCATCGTTCATCCGTTCCAACAAGAATTCTCTGGCATAGCAACTTTTTCCTACATTTGAGTTACCTGTCAAGAGTATCATACATTTTGGGATCTCTTCGCGTTCGGTGAGTTCAAGTAATCCAGGGATATGCATCTTATTTTACCAGAGAATTAACAATTATGGACAGGTATACGCATATATGAAACTTTTCTCCCACACAAATGAAGAGCAAGAACATGGATATCCGAAGCTTCACTTTTACCTAAAACGGGTCGATCACGAAAGGACAACAGTCTCGCACTCGGTGAGAAGCCATCGTAACATGTGAGATTCAGAATCCACTTTCTCATACTGTTCAAGCCGACCCAATTCCAGCAATAAGCTCATTGACGTAATAGGAGAAAGGATGCTCTGGATAGTTTAATACCGTCAAAAATTCTTTCTCAGAAAATTGAATATCGCAAAAGCAGGGGATAGAGCTAATTGTCTTGATACCGAGTTCTTGCGATAATTTAGGTTCCCTCCCTGCTTTGAGCGGGTTTTCTTTAGCAAGCCCAGAAATGCCTTCTTTATATGAAGGATTAGATTTGTTATTGTTTGCTCCAAGAAAATCTTTTGGCGGCATGCAATAGCCATGGACCCTGTTATAGAGCAAATAGGATTTGCTTCCGTGTCTGGTGAATGTATCGTAAATATCCTCAACTAGGCGTTTGGTGCCTTTGCTGTCAATATCTCCTGATTTTAAAGTGAGTAGCAAAATATCAGAAATTGCTAAAGCATTAATTGACCAAGTACGGATACCTGGACTAGTGTCGATAATTAGATAGTCAAGCCTTAAATCCGTAAGCATTTTCTCTTTCAAAAGTATGAGCTTTTTCAAAATCTCCCTAGCAGTACTAGTGCCAGTAGTTTCCAGCTGCAATACTTCTTCACTGCTCGGATTACTGAAACCTAGCCATAAATTTCCACCGTCAGTATTCGTTGATTTTCCCTTGGGGTTGTAATCTCCAGGATTAATTTTACCCGACTTGACAAATTGACTTCCATCAACGATTACATCTGATAAATCAGACGAAGAATTCAGATAGTTATTTAGCCACTTTTTTGGCTCGATTTCAAAGTATGTCTGGATACTCGGTGCGTAAATATCTAAATCGACTAAACCTACCTGATTTCCCTTCCTCGCTAACTGTGCAGCGAAATTGCACGCGATGGTAGTCTTTCCGGTACCACCTTTGTATGAATGGAAAGCTATTGAGATTGGGTTCATGGAAGCTCTTACAAGTTCTAAGAAGTTGGCATATGAAATTAAAGCTTTGGGATATAGGCAGAAAGTGTCCCAAATAAAAGGGCATTTCAGACGCCCATGACGTCGAAGTCGTAGGGAGAAAGTAACCTTCACTTTGAGAGACTAGTAGGAACAATGAGCAGCCCACGTCTGAAATGTCCCTATGCGTCAGCAATAGAAATAGCGACAAATTTTGTTGGCTTCATAATTGGAAAGGATTTAATTACATCAAAGTTGTCAATGAGCTCTGGTTTCTTGCAGTCAATTGGTGTTTGAACGTTTAATCCGTCTGGTTAATTAGACCTTTGAACCTACTTGCCCGTTATCAAACTTTTCTTTTCTCTTTGGTTGTAATATCAATCTAGTCATGTAGTGCTCATCGGCATTTCATCAGCGGCTCATGCAATATCTAGGGTTCTTCTGTTATTGATATTATTTCATCTAGTTGACGTATTGCGATCAATGGATTGCTCGTTAGGTTAGTTCATGAATCGGGCCACGGGGTCGAGGCTACGTTCTTCTCCCCTAAGCTAGAGACCTGTAGTCCGAATGACAAGCTTCACAGGCGAAGAGCTCTTCAATCGGATTTAGGGTGTTTACATATCCTCAATTAGGGCCATTCTAAAGCTCGGATTCTTTACCAACTATAACGAAATGGACTGCAATATACCTAGACAAAACCGGCATTGGACATTAACGTGAATAAATACTTTGCTCTTCTTAGACGCTACCCATACAAGCTCCGTGCAATTTTTGCATAGTGCTCTTATGGCGTAGCGGGAGAATTCACTTTCTCAGCTCCCGCTTAATACGTCCTACAAGATCGTCATTTGAAATTGGTTTTTGAATGAATGATGAAGGGACAAGATCAGGATAAATCTCTTTAAGTGCCTCATAATAAACCTCAAAAGCTGTAATAAATATTACATGTACCCTCTCATCCAATTTGTTGATTTCGTCATAAAGCTCAAATCCCGTCATTCCAGGCATTCTAACGTCAAGTAATAATAAATCATAGTAATAGGGCTTGAACTTTTCAAGCGCTATGTCAGGGGAACTGTATGAATCTACAATAAAACCACTTGACTCCAGAGCAGTCACCATAGAAAATAGCACGTCGGAATCGTCATCTACCAAAAAAATCCTTGTAGCATCTGATTCGGCTGACTTAGTTTCGATAGGTTTTTTTGCCGTAGAGGATCAGAATCTTGCATTCTTAATAATTGTTTAATGCTGTCAAGATTTTGTGATGCCCTTCAGTTGTGCATTTTACATTATGAACACCCAGACGTCACTGAAGAAATCTATTCACATGATAAGGCAGGAGGGATGGAGAATTACATTCAGTAAGATGAGGAGGTATGCAGGATACTCCTTGTAAAGTTACATATCGTCCACTTTTAATCATAGTGCAGCTTCCATACAATTGAAATATTAAATAAACAAATCGAAGATCAATTAACTATCTATGTCTGCGAAAATCTAGCTTCTTAGCTTTTTCCTCTTGTAGATGATGATATCTGTCACTTTCCTTGACAAATTCCTGTCCGCAATTATGGCACCGTAACAAAGGACCATGATGTTTCATCTTCACATGATTAATCAAATCTTCGTATTCATGGAATTTTTCATGGCATTCACTGCATTCTTTCTTCTTGGGACTTAAAGAGAAGTACCCCAGTTTCATCTCTAGTACATATGTATGCTAATGCAAAACGATTTTTGTTATCAATGTTCCCACCATTTGTAAGTGCATATTACAATAGAAATTGATCAAAGAATGCCGTTATCTCAGCATATTTGGAACTAGAACTCAAATCATACGGGAGTCCGATCATTGCATAACTTAGATCTGCTTTGTACGTTCATAGAATTGACAGAAATTTCTTACTTCAAATGGAGGAAGGGCTTAGTAGTGGATAGTTGCCTGTAGAGCAAGGGTTCAGGCGAAGCATCTGCATCTCCTGTAAAGTACCCATGGGCGCAGGTGCGCTTTCCTCATTCAGAATAAACGACCTTCACAAACACATTCCACAGTTCTGCCACCTGATGTTTCAAAATAGAAAAGTGATAGTCCTGTTGAATTAATGGCTAATATTTGTAGAAATTCGAAAAATGTTGCATCGCCAGTTGTTCTTGATTCAATATAATCTAGTCAAGCTTTTCACGACTCGCTACAATCCGATCATTAATTCCCTAATGAATTGCGTGGAACTAACTCGCTTATCTCTAACTCCATTTGATCTCTGTCTTTCCCGACGTTTTTCGATAGACATTCGCGACTTGATCGATCCACATTTCAATTGCTTCTTCCAATGCCTTGCTAATATTTCCCTTCTTTAATCCCCCATAATCAGCAATCGCTCGCCTGAATCGTTCTTCGGTCTCGTCCTTAATTACGATATCCATTTTACCCAAATCTTAACACCTAATTTTGCTCGCTCCGCATGGCTCCATCTAATTCTTCTGAAGGATAATCTTCAGAAGCATCGTCAGCTAGTTCCTGAGGTGATAATCCTAACGAAGGGAACAAGGAGACCGGTAAACCAAGTTCTCGCTGAAGTTTTTGAATAACTTCTGCATAGTAATACAATCTATCTATCTCGTCTTTGTTTTTAGCAATGATGTAATCTTTCCATGCCTTATGTAATGCACCCCACATATGGTTTTCGAAATAACACGAATCTAATAAACGCGACCTACTTGCCTATCATATAGATCAGCTTTTTGCGTGAATGCGTAAGCCTGCAGAACTTTGCAGTGAATGAACTATCTCTATTAAACATATAACATTTCATCCTTAACAAGACTTCTGATGTTGCGACGAAGAAACTCTACAATATTGGTACCTCATGCGATTAGATTTTATTGAAACTTTTTCATACATATTATTGCTCTGTTCAATTAACAATCTTTTACCTTACTAGATTACCTACTGACCATATATATGCAAAGAAAATCAGCAAATCCATTGTGTCTTGTACTTTACGGATAATTCATGTTCAAGGTGGAGGTTTTATATAAGGTTCTTCTGCTGATATTGAACAGTCTAATTGAACGTTTTGAACAAACCATTGAAAAAGCCCATAAGGTAATTTAATCTGGTGTCTTGAACAAAGACGCGTTTTATTGAAATGTTCAGTTGCTTTGAGTGAATCTTGTTAAACAATGTTGAAAATCTGTTAGCGGTTAACAATTCTGTAAATGGCAGACCACACTTGTTAACGAAATCTGTAAACAGCTGTTTACGGAGCAAGCGGAACCAACAACCGGTCAGTCGGCGATTATATCTGGGAAATTGAGGAAGGAAATGACGACCTCAAAGATGGCACAATATTGAGCCAATATTGAGGCGGTATATTACCGTGACTTCCAAGTACTGAATGTATCAGAATCATGATAGCAGGTCTCGCAAGGGTTGGATAAAATGTCTAAGCTATTTTGGGACAAAACGCTTCCCGGTGGTTATAGAGAGTTAGATTAGAGGGATATGATCTAGAAATAGCTTGAAATAGCTTTCTTTGTAGATTCAGGTTTAATTTGGTTTACAGTCAATTGCTTTAATACAAGCTCTCTTGTACATATCTACCAACCCAACGACCGTTAAAAGAATATAGCTACATGTAGTCAAAAACGATCAGCAGAAGGATTTGTCATCTTTTTCTGACGGAGTATTAACCTTGCTGCCACAACGCCTATGAGAGTTGAATACCACAAACTTGATATCCTTACTAGAAGCACTGCAGCTGCCGCCTGGGCTATTGGAATCCCATACGAAGTCAGAAGTTGTAAAAAAGTAAGTTCAGTTACTCCTGCCCCGCCTGGGACGAGGGAAATGGCTCCAAACATAAGAGAAGAGAAGCCGAACGCTGTTGTAAGTTCAAAATCTAGTTGTATGTTGAGCGCCTTAAACGAAAAAAAGATTGCTAGCGCTTCAAAAAACCATGCGCACATACTTATGGGCCATCCATAAACGAATGTCGCGGCGGATAACAATGACATAAGGCTCTTGTCAAAGTCCGCCAGCTTATTTTGGAATCTGTCAAATCTATAGAATAATTTACTTTCTGGAAATATTTCTTTAATTTTGCACGATATTGCACCATGAAATCTTAACAAGAGTGGAAGAGCCAGCAGTATTAGCCCTATTATTAAAACTGAGATAGAGAGAAATTCATTATGTATGAACATTACTGAAATCGCCACGAATACAAATATAGCTAAAATATCAAGATATCTTTCTACTAACACTAGAGGAACCGTCCTGGCAACTGGTTCCCCATAATTTCTATACAGGAAATACGATTTGATTGTCTGCCCAAGACTACCGGGGGTCATACTCATCGATAAACCTGCTAGATAAAGAAGCAGATTTTGATCAAATGGTAGCCTTATCCCTAATGTAACCAGTAGATAGAATTGTCTTATGCTCCGAATAAAAATGGAAAAAGTTACGCATAGTAGAATTATAATGAGTGAATCTATTCTGATATCACGTAGGCTCACTACCAATGAATGGGAGTCGTAATAAAGGACAAACAGAAAATAAAAAACAATGACGCCGATTACTACTATCGATCCTCTTTTTCTCAGGAATGATAGGTAGACACTTCTGTTATTAGGCGCCATTGGCAAGCAGCTACATTCTATGTTTATATGCTTTGATTTCCGCCGTATGTTGGCCGGCGGATAAATTATAATTATCAATCGGGACATAAAGTCTCATCTTTGGTGGGCGAACCCGTCCATTTTGGGGAAGTGCTTCGTAATATCGTATGAGGGAAACGTTAAAATTTTGCAGAATTGAATGAGGCCAATATAAAGCGGCTACTGGCTTGAGTGGACACTTAACAACGAAGGACTATGGGGAGGGATCAGATGGAATAACTCATACCGAGGTAGAAATTGTCATTCCAACATTAAATGAAGAATCTTCTATTGGAGAACTGATTCAAGACATCAGACGGTTAAATCTGACGCTCCCCGTTCGGATTTCGATCCTAATAGTAGACGGTGGTTCTACTGATGAAACATTACAAGTTTGCAGGAGGGAAAATGCAAAGTTCATTGTAC
>JAATVR010000322.1 GCA_014523665.1 Nitrososphaerales archaeon TH526 | reverse complement strand
TTCACTTTACTTTTACAAAGCTAACCCAGAGGCATCACCACGAGATGTGGAGAAGGCATTGAAAATCAAGGGCGGATTAGACATCATTCTCGACACGGCTGCTAGTTAGCTACAGCAAATACAGAATTACTGAGAATATAGTCAGACTCAAATTTAGGCATATAGTAAGTTGCACTTCCAACCAAAACCTATCATTTTTTATGGCAAGGATGACAGACAGAATCCACAAGCTGATCTTCGCTACTTACGCCTATTTACTCAATAATATTGACGTTTATTGGACTACGTTGAGAAGATATGTCCAGTCTGCGTTATAGTTATAACAGGTTCAATTGGGTTTAACACACTTACCTTGAGATTCGCAGTGTGGTTGCCAGCGGGTAATAGTTCTAAGAAGACAAAATAGCCTTCGGCAAATGCCCTATATGTACCTGTAGATCCCGCAGTTGATAAACTATGTAGTTTCTTCACGCAGTATTTGAGCAAACAGATGAAAGGCAGAACATAAGTTACGCTTGCGGTGCCGGCGTTGCCGGTACTCAGCAGGATTTGTCAGAGCGGGACTTCGACGGCTACATCGGTTTTTGGATAATACCTTTTCACATTTCCTTCGCCATATTTAGATCTGAATTTCCTCACGATATCGTCGACACTATTACCGTCTGTTATTAGTTTACCTCTTTTAGATATTACTACGCCATTCACAGAGATCTTCAGTGCCTGATCGATTAGCAGATTCTTGTACCAGTTGGTGTCAGAGCCTTGAACTGGAAGCAGATATAGGGTGTTGCCTTCATACACAAACCAAACTGGTCTACGAATATCTCTGACTTTCTACCTTTAACACTAAGGTAAATCTCGTATGCTCTTTCCAATCTCTGTTGAAGGTCAACTTTGGACATGGTATAATATGTTGCAAATATCTGATATGTGTTTCCGTTGCCAGTAATAATTTAAAGGCCTCGATATATTGAACTTGTGTCAACAGTTATGTCAATGCCAAAACATTAACGATAGACGAAATGCATCAATCAATCCATCCGGGCTGGCTGTTTCCTTACCCTTCATCACATGTACCACCTTATGCCGTAGTTGGGGATAGTTTATTTAAATGAGGATGAGTCATGGTATGCGCTTCTATATCATATCCTTCCTTGTACAATTCAGTGATGTCATTCCAACTCATCTTCTCATTCTCTTTTGATCCGGAATCAATCCAATTGCAAACATGAAAAAACGTTGCTTTAAAACCGTACTTGTCTAGTATTGGCTTAGCATAGGTAAATTGACTTTTGTATGGATCATCAAAATTTAGGATTATGACTTTATTAGGGAAAAGATTGATGTCGCCTCCATTCTCATTCGCATTCATTGTATGAGGCCTTATATCTGGTGAACTAGTAGATAAGCTAGAATCTCTATCGATTTGATTGGGTAGAATTAGAGTTTGACCGATAATATAATGCGAAACCTGTGTAAGAATCGAAACTGTAGTTAGAAAGGCAATAAATCCCAATATTATTCCTTTTCGTATTACGTTTTTCATTCCTAAATTGTCTATAATGTTCTACTGTCCCGATAATAAAGTTCCCTTTTATGAGTTTACACAATTAATGAGAAATTATCAAACTAAAAAACTACACAAAAACCGACCCATTCAAGAAAACTGGATTTTCTAAATTAATGTTGAAAGCACACATCTCCAAAGAATCAGAATCCTATGATTTATTCGTCCTTTACTATTAACGCCAATCACACCAGAGAGAAGTATATCACAAGGCTGAAAAAATTTTTTGAAGAATTGGAAAATACAACCCAATTTCATTTTTACATTCCATTTTTTTAATGCAAGATGAAGCAGTGGTAGGATCGCCATCAGCTAAATATTATCGGTAGGTCACTATAGCTCTATATTACGAAGGATACCAAGGTAGAATACTTATGAAAGGATTACGTGCCGATGTTCTCTATGCTTTACCTGTCGCAGGCTTGTTGCTGTTCATAATTAATTCTTTTTGAAAATCTCTTTGAAATCAATTCTCCGTTCGCTGTAATTGGTCAATCCGCAATGTCTCCTATATTGACGGATCCTCGAAAGTCTGAGCCCCAGTCAGTATCGCAGTCCAATACTATCAATTCAACCAATACAATTAAGAACAACACAGAAGGAATTGAAGTAGCACAACATGATATCTTCGGAATAACCAAGATTTATCCTACAAAGGTTGGGGCCAGAGAATGGTTTTTGAATATGACCGATCCAAAGAATAGTTCAAACTTCTTTATTACGGAAAATCTTAACCTCTCTAAACTCTCGGACGGATCTTGGAGGATAAACGCAAGTCATGTAAGAGTGGTTGTTAATACATCCGAGGGTCAAGAGAAATGGAAAAATGTTGAAATCACAGGCTACGTACGATTGTCACACCTGACTAATAGGAATGTTTCCGATACTGAGATTTCTAATGGTTTGAGCGCATCGGGCGAGGATGAAATTGACGATTTAGTATTCATTTCCAGAAGTGGGAGACACAGTTCAGAAGTACCGTGCGATGGCACTGCTTACAATGCGGGGCTTCATACCGATGGATCTACTGGTTGGAAAAAAGAGATTTGGCATACGGGTGGTTATACGGAAGAGCGTGCCAGACATAAGCTTGCAGAATCTTATTTGAATAAGTGGGTGGGTTTGAAGGCTGTAGTGTATAATATCATGAGGGACAATGAAACTAGTGGGGTGAAACTGGAGATGTATATAGACGGTTCAAATGTTAACAACTGGACCAAAGTATCAGACATAACAGATAGTGGAGGATGGTATACCAAATCAAACAATACTGAGTTCTATAGTGCTGGCTGTGGTAGGGCTAGAGATTATATTATTATCGATGGAGGACCGAACGTCATTTTTCGAACCGACAATACCTTGTTAGATTTCAAGAATCTGAGTGTAAGAGAGATTCAACCTCCACCTCCCTTATTCGCAAATGCTAATTTGAACAGTGTGTTTAAATTAGAATAGAACCGCAGCAGCGCGGTTTGACATATACCATTATGAAGTGATTCTATAAGCTAAAGTATTTTTTAGGTAGTACATCTCTGATATTAGTAATGAGCCCCTTTCCCTACGGGAATCTAACCCCCTTGGGCATAGAGGAACCTTTGATGACGATGTACTATAAAACTAATTATTGGTATCAGAGTCAATTAGAGCTAGGAAAGAGATTAGGTTAACAACGCCTAGCCGTCTACCGTGGGTTCGCTGTGACCTGGGAACTTGGTTATCTTTTTCAGATATAGGAGGGACAAGGAACAATGACTTATAAAAAAGATAATGGACGTGACTTATTGTGTTGTTGTTATATTTAGTTGAATTGGTTCATTCTCTTCTAGCATATCTCTTATGGCTGACGGAACCTTTTCCACGTTTCCTTCACAATAGGTTTAATAAAGTTCAACCCTTGTTTTTCAAGTATATTTTCACCATTTGTTGATAAGATAAATGTGGTGAATGATGTAGCTCCACATTTCCACATGATAAGATAAATGTGGCGAATGAGTGCCCCCGATCTACCACAGGTGGGTCACATTCACATTCAAATTCAAAATATAGAGTTAAGGGGATAGGATAGGAATATTGAAATAAAATTAAACTATTATATCCAGTTACTTAGAAGGAGGTATACT
>JAATVR010000321.1 GCA_014523665.1 Nitrososphaerales archaeon TH526 | reverse complement strand
CTCAATATAGTGTATGATTTGCTGCAAACAACTAAGCTCTCTTCGAATACCCTAGAAACTAGTAGGATTTTACAGCCTGTCGATAAAATCTATTTTGTGATTTGTAATTCATGTTACTGGTGCGCGTCTTATTTTGGCATTGACGATTTAGAATCTTTATCTGCATCCTCATCACATGTTCTTGACTGTCATGTTTGCAATTCTCATAATACTGAACTAATGCCCATCTTAAATGACGAATCATTCAGAATAGAGTATAGTGCAACTAAAGCATGGAAATAGAATTCTATAAGAGCAATAATGTTGTTGTTAGACAGCAATGTTCTAACGAGTAGTAATTCCAAATGATCAAGAACTGACAAGATGGATGAAAAATTATAGTTCTAGATATTGGTTTACTTGGGGGAGGATGATAAGGCAGTTCATTTTTATTCTGATGATGACTGATTGCCATATTCAGAGTAGGTATTAATACATCGTTAGTTGGGATGTCCTCTTGTTTGATTTCTGCGTTCTGATTGGTGTTGTCTACATTATTGTCTTGAAATTCTGACTTGGATAGGAGCTCATTGTGCCTAGTCTTGTAATTCAGTCTCTTTGGTCTCCAATTCACTAGTCGTATGAAGAAGAGTCGCTAACTGAAAAGAGAATCAAAAAAAAGTTGGTTTGAACTACTTCTAGTGTTATTGTTCTACTTCTGGAAATGCTTGGTTTGCTGCTAATGCTCCTTCGTTCTCATCGCCCTGAATCTGTGATGCAGTGTTCTGACATCCGACATTCAATGGGTAAAATCCGTTGCCACATTCATTAACTTGGCTGGTTGCTTGGCTCTTCTCATAACTCTTCTTGTGTCCATGTCCACCACCTGCAAATGCGCTCTCAGATGTTGCAAGTGTTGTTGCGCCAACGAACATTATTGCCATTGTAGCTATAATTACCACATATTTGCTGTTCATTACTGGTATCTGTGAAGAGTTTCGTTTACCTGCATTAAGCAAATTCGGTCGCTCTCATAAATCAGATATTTTTTCTGTTAGATAATAGATGGTCAACATACTCTGATACACGAGACCAACTTATTATTTCAACGATGATGAAACTGGTACTATTCTAAAGTTAGGTTAGGTCGTGAGATAGTTGAGCCGGCTGCTGTGGTATAGTATCGTAAACAGCAGATGTAGACGCGACGCGGCAACTAATCTGACACGACAGAAATGAACACCATATAAACATTCAAGATCAATAACTAATATATCATTAGATCCATTGGAGTGTCAAAATGTTATATGATATTGCAGTATAAGAAAACGCAATAGAAAATACAAATCTTAAATTCCGATAAGCATTATTGAATGATTTACAAGATAAAAAAAGAAGAGTTATTGGGCTTCTTCTACCATGTCGTCGCCGTTACCACCGCCGCCGTGACCGCCGTCGCCGTTACCACCGCTATGGCGATCGTCTCCGACTTGTTGAGCACCGTCTAGCGCTACTGCGTTTTCATCACCCTGAACTTGTGAGCCAATGTTTTGACAGAAGACATTGTATGGTAGTTTACCATTTCCACATGCGTTGGCTTGTGATGTTGCTTGGTTCTTTTCATAACTCTTCTTATGTCCATGTCCGCCTGCAAATGCGCTTTCTGATGTTGCTAATGCTGTCGCTCCAATGAGCATTAATGCCATTGCAGCTATTACAACCATATATTTGGTATTCATTTGACAGGTTTAGCGAGAGTTTTGTTTATCTGCATTAAGCAACATCGGGCTTTCCCATAAATCTGATATCTTTTCTGTTAGAACAAATAGAGGTAACTTATGTCTAAGCATACAGATATGACGTCTACTAGATTTTTCTATCGATATTCTCTAATACTAATGAATGGGATTAATATCTACACATACCAAATACTTTTTGATCATTTTTTAGAATGAGAAAATGCTGGGAACATTACTATACTTAATACTAATCATTATTGCTATAATCATCATAATATTGCTGCTCAAATTTCTTTTCCAATTATTCTTTGTAATACCAATTGGAATAGATTATTTCGGCGATATTTTGTATGCCAAAGAAATTCTATTACCGATGAGCAGCTAAATAATTCTCCATGTCTCTCAGTTGATATCATAATAGCGCGTTTCGCGGTAAATTAATAGAGCCAATAAACAAAAAAATAAGATCAATAGAGAAGTCTTTCTAATTACGATAATCAAAACCTAAGATGTGTGCTTGCTTGAAGTCATGGTTGGCTTCGGCTATCTCTATAGCTCGTGCTTTATCGCCATATTTCAAATCGGCCAAACGACCTAGAATGCTTTCAAGTGTATCTATCTCATTTATCAGAACGTCTGACTCTCGAAGGTTATTCGATTCTTTTAGCTTCAAGTTTAGCTCTTGAATTCTGTTTTGTAATATATTCTCAAATTCTATACAGTCTGCTAGATCTAATCGTATTTTCGTAGTTCCCAGTTGTACTTGTTTGCGCTCATTTTCCTGATTCAAAATCGATTTGATAATCGTTGCCGTCCAGCGTACAAATTCGATTTCATCTTTACGATCGGCTATATATAGTGGGTTAAGTTTGACGTTAGTTGCGATTTCCACCTCTTCGATTAGTGATCCAATTCTTCCATCTATGAACGTTCGAAGCTCCATGAGTTTATGTTTGTGCATGAACCATGACTCGCCAGTTTGCGATATAATCAGTAAAATACTTCTCGCAGAGGGAGAGTGTGTAGCTACGATCTTGTTGCCCTAGCGATCTTGCGTGCGTGTTATGTGGATACCATATTCGTCCCTCGTAAATAGATAAAAGCAACATAGATTAAACAATACTATCAAAATTGACATTGAGTCTTAATTGTAAAGAAGCCGGCGACCCCGTATGCACGCATACAATGTACGGTGAAACTGAAGAAGAACTTCTTGCCAATGCAAAGAAGCATGGAATAGAAGTGCACGGATACACAGAAGAAACATGGAATGAAGAAGTCGCAAAGAATGCAGAACACTTCCGGAAGCTAATTAAGCTATCATAAAGTGTAACCAAAGCTAGATCAGCTTCCATATTTTTATTTTGCTAATGATTTTGATGCCCCAATTTATGACGGCAAACAGTAATTATAATTCTGGTCAATCTGTATACCAGTCCATCTATATAGTATAATATGATATATACTATCTTGATATTTTGATAATTGATGAAATTGACAAGGTAATCCTTTCCAGTCTCAGTAAGAATGCACGTATCCCTGCTGTTGATATCGCAAATAACCTCAAAAATATAGGATATAAGATAACAGAAAGAGCGATAAGATATAGATTACGAAGATTGGAAGAAAATAATATTGTCTTGGGTTATTCAGCAATCTTTAATCCGTCGCTCACTTCAGAAAAGATAAGCAGAACAATTATGCTTAAATTCAGATTTACCAAGAATTCTCATATCCTTATAGATAGATTGAATAAATACGTTGAAGAAGCATCATTTTGTGTTTATTCTTCTAGGTTGAATGGTGACTTGGATTGGGTAAGCCATTTTATTTTTGATTCTATAGAACAATATGAACTTGAAAATGATAACTTTATGCATAGATTTGCCGAATTGATCGCAGATTACCGTTCTTATGAATCAAGAACAATAAAAGCATCACCGTATGTGGTATTTGACGAACAACAGCTAAATGAAAGGAAATGGCGAGTTTATAGAATTCTTAACTCTTTGAAAAAACACGAGAATCTTAATGTCAAACTTCAGTTAATAGTGGAGAGTCTGGTCAAGTACTTTGATGCAAAATTTGCTCGCATATGGTTATTGGATAAAGATAGAAAGAATTTAATTTTAAAATATAGCGCAGGGATATACAAAAATATTAATGGTGAATTTTCAAAGGTGGATGTTGATTCAAACAAAATAGGCCCAATAGTAAAAACCCATAAGCCAGTTATTACAAATGACGTACCAAATGATCCGAGAATAAGACATCAGGATTGGGCAAAAAAAGAGAAGTTAAGATCATTTGCAGGTTATCCTATAATGTATAGAAATAGGAGCATTGGTGTCCTTGCTATATTTAGTGAAAAATATCTTTCACCGGCTGATTTTGAACTCCTTGGGATATTCTGTGATCAAATTTCTAAGGAGTTGTCTAGCTTGTTTGAAATACAGGAATTTTTGATGCTTTAATATTCATAAATACAACATCTTTAATAATTACATTGTAGCTATTTATAATATTTAATGATGATTTCATCTCTAGTTACATAGACAATATAGCCGTCATGAATAGGTCGACAGCTCATGAATATTTGATGAGATTAAACAGTTTTAGAAACTTCGTTTTAGCGGCTTGTAATGGAAAATTAACAGTTGATGAGATAATAACTAAGATTAGAAAAGGATCTGATTTAGGATATCATGACTTTTCGGAATACTTTATAGACCATTCTGGTTCTACCTATTGGACAAAGAAAGAATCAGAAAAAGCTGAAATATTTCAAAAGATCGAATCTTATCTGACTTTTCTAAATGTGCATCAACTTGAAAGAAAAGGTGCAGACATACAAAGCAAAGTAGATGAACTAGAACAATTAAATCAATCGCTACTGGAACGGGACAGGACCAAGGATGATGCGATTGCACTATTATCGGACCAACTTATGATATTAACTGGAAGATTGCAGGAGATGGAAAGGAGACAGCAATTATAAGTGTCTACATTTTCAAATGTTGACTTATTTTGGTGAAAAAGATGCGGAGTATTTGGGAGGAGCTCAGTACGGATACAGACCAGGACAACAGTGCAGAGTAATAGATTCAGTTACAAAGCGGTGATATTGTTGAAATGACCAACAAAAAACAAACAGAATGGGGAAAAGGATTTTCACGACCTACTGATGAAATGATTAATAATGTTCATTGGTGGATCTAAAGCTGTTACAATTATAATAACAGGCATATCTGTAGCAACAACCGGACCATGAGCTTGACTCTTTAACTTATTATTTCAGGCGGTAATACATAGATCGGCTATATATTCCTGGTGATAATGCAACTCTAATGTGTAGATACGGCGACATTACAAGATTACAATAACAGTTACAAATTTCAATTCAAATCCTATTTAGCTTGCATATATTTAAGATTGAACTTAGATTATATGAGAAGCAAAACAGTAAATAACCTTTTAGTGGATGATATGATGTTCAGAAGGCTTAGATACTACCAAATACATTTCTGGTGTTTAATGCATTTTCAATACAGGAATTTTTGAATGTAATTTAGAGTATCTACAAGCTAGTAGTAGTAGTAGTTGTTGTTGAACTTTGAATTAGGACCGACCGTTTTAGTTACTCCTTTTTCGTCATAAAGTTGAAGATGATGGACGATGGATATTACCTCATAAGGAGATAGAAAAAATAGACTCTACATGACGAAGTGGAAATCCGTTTGAGTTTCAGAACATAGATTAAAAGATCAAAAGCATTACGATCAGACCGAACGATCATATTTGCCAACCATCAATATAGCAGTCTCTGTCTTCTCTATATATATATGAACACATGAAGAAGAATCGCCTAATCGATCGAGGTATTACGATAGTCAAGAGATCTATCACATGGGTTCGATTTGATCTATATTCCTATTTATAAAGCAAGACAATAAATTATTTCATCTAGATGTTGTTGCCTTTCTTTCCTTCTAACAGTCGCGGCGATCTAGTTTTATCATCATTCTATTCATCATGTATATAATCCGATCTTCATTTGATACCGTGTCTTCTGCTACACCTTTTGCATCCAAAGCAGCAGCCACTTCTGCTTCTGACTCAGTCATTGGTAATATGTTAGTGCTATGACTGGTATCCTTATTACCTACATAATGCGGTTTATTCGGACAACGATGCGGCTCATCTGTCTTTATACCATTGTCATTATCGTACTGCAATGGGATCCACCTATCAGAGGATGGATGACCAGCTTTACTATCTCTATCAAAGTATATCCAACCTCCACAGTTATTTTTACATGGTTGTGGTTTTCCGAATTCTGACATATATATTATTACACTTTTGTTTCTATAAATGCTACGGGTTGGAAGTGCTTGTGCTGACTCTATCTACGCTCCAGATATCGTATCTGGATATTGTTGTCAGTACAAATTAAATTGGTTATTAGTCATTCTATTTCTTAGACATTTTAAACTCTTTTTAGACTATTCTGTAACAGATGTTGAATTAACAGCTCTTGACATTATAATATGATATGTATACGGGTTTGTTTCGGTTCCAAACCCAGACAACTG
>JAATVR010000320.1 GCA_014523665.1 Nitrososphaerales archaeon TH526 | reverse complement strand
TGCCAACTATCATTAGCAGAGGACGAGTTAGACAAACTAGACACAGACGAGAAAAAGCAGCGGATCTATAAAATGGGATACGAAGACAGCGCACTAGTCCCTAGGACTTTGGACGCCGGAAGTAGTCAGAGATCGCTCAAAACATATAGTCCATTTGGTTGCAAAATATTTGCTGGAGAGAAAGCCCCAGACTCTAAAGTGTTGGGGGGATTCAATGATAGAACCTTCAGGGGAGAGGCCAAGAAGGGCAAACCTCGTTTCATGGTCAAAAGGTTAAGAAAACAGATGGAGAGGCCTGTCGAGAAACAGTCTCCAAAATACAGACTTGTCATTGAAAGAATCAACTTCCTACACAAGGTACTTTTGATTTATCGTCTGTTACATCAGAGCGATGAAATACTGACCGATGAACTACCATTGAATATTTACGGTAGACCCTTGGAGTTATGCGGACCTTCCATACAACTCTATCATACATTGAAT
Source organism: Nitrososphaerales archaeon TH526 (assembly GCA_014523665.1). Classification (GTDB taxonomy): domain Archaea; phylum Thermoproteota; class Nitrososphaeria; order Nitrososphaerales; family Nitrososphaeraceae; genus TH5896. Next base: position 1,865 of record JAATVR010000320.1, on the reverse strand, counting down.
AACAAGGCTAGTAATGACCCCAATAAATACAAGATACGAGATAAGATTATGAGTTGTCTGAGTCACTTCCTCAGAAAGAAGGGCGAGTTAGACAAAAAGACCATTGAGGGTGTTCTCTATACAATCCTTGACGATATATTCAATGAAATGGATGCAGATAATAGCAGTGAATGCATTCGAAATGAAACAAGCAAAGACGAGTATACGAATCTCGATGGTGATAAAAACCTCTGCTATGTCATTAGTTATGATGAGATATGCAATCGTTTCATAAAAGAAGTCGATGGGGCTACTCTCTCGGCTCGAACCTTTGAATCTGCAGATTTTGGAAAGTTGACACATGATCGTCTAATCAGTAGATGCAAGGAGGTATTTGGTGGACTAGTTCATTCTATAGGAAGTAATAAACAGAAAAAGAAGGCACTGGCCTTTGATAAGAGTGCTGTCAAGGAAGCAGGAGAGAGTTTTGAGGTTGATTCTGAGATTAAGATTCTAGACCAGGATGAGATTTTTGAGGACACCGATGAGGATAAGAAACTATGGGGTTTACTAACAAATGATAGTCTTTTCGCTGGTAACAGGCAGTCTTCTGCAACAGAAACAACTGAGCATGTATCACTAGTGACTGGGACTAATCCTGATCCGAAGGGGTCAAAAAATGAGGGTCCTTATACCAACGATTCGCAACAAAACACTCTTAAATCACTAGCGATGGGGACTAATGGACTAATTTCAAATCATATGGCAGAAAACGGACAGAAACCGAATGATACCGAAGAGCCCACAATAGAAAACTCTCAGGAAAATAACCACGATATTAAGAATATTACAATAGATGAGGAATCAAACGAAGAGACACACATCTCAGATAGTACAGAGATCGAGATCGATATAGACCAGAATAAACAAGGATTAGTCCCCAAGTCCAAGTCCCCAAAGACTTCAGGATGTGACCTAAGGAACCAAGAGGGAGCCGATAAGTTCAGGGCTGAGGTCGAAGAACTCGGTAGAAAGCGCGAAAGCAAAAGCAAATTAGCACAAGCAGCAGAGGAGGACAACTTATCAGGCAAGGGTGTAATGGATGATGGCTCAGCAGCCGGGGGCACTACAGCATGAAATACATGAGAGGGAGGATCATTAGTCTTAACGTCAACAGTATAAGATGCAAAATCCACGCTGCTGAACTAACACAAGAGCAATTCGATAATCACGTAATAGATGGGGTATATGATCCCGTTACAGAATCAATATTACTCTTTGATAACACATCATTGCTGAATTCATAATGATTTATTCAGAATAGACAACTCTTTTTGTCTAAGGTCACAATCACTTTAAATACTTCGCAGCGTGCATGAGGTTAGTGCCAAGTCACAGACTTGTTAAGAAAGTTCATCTAGTCCTTATTGCTGTCATATTTACGCTTGTTATCGCAAGCCCATCAATTAGTAACCATGGTTATTTTGACGTAACTAAAGTAGTGTATGGTCAACCAGTTCCAGACCAAATGAATTCCAATACTACGAATTCGGTAAATCTGCAAGATATCCCATTAGAAAAAGTCCATGTAGGAGATATTGATGTTGCGTACAAAATGTTTGGTAAAGGTGACCCTATAATACTTTTCAATGGTGCTTCTGATAGTATGGATGCCTGGGATCCTTCCTTTCTAACGGATATTTCTTCAAATCACACAGTTATTGTGTTTGATCAACGTGGAATTGGAAATTCAACAGTTGGTTCCAAACCATACACCTATCTGCAACTAGCAAACGCTTCAGCTGGTTTGCTTGATGCTCTGAAAATACCAAAAGCAGATGTTATGGGATATTCTTTAGGAGGACATATAGCTCAGGCATTTACAC
>JAATVR010000319.1 GCA_014523665.1 Nitrososphaerales archaeon TH526 | reverse complement strand
GATAATTGTATCTAGGTTGGAGTTAGTTCATATTTGGTGCTAGCAACATCATCAATAGAATTGTCGGGCTCATAGTTCAGCTTGGATAGAATGGCTGCCTGCGGAGCAGTTGGTCGAGGGTTCGAATCCCTCTGGGCCCAATTTAATATTGAATCGAGTCGAGGCAATTGATGCGATCGGACGAATTGTATGCAAGCGATTCCATGGTTTTTCAAACCTTGCTCTCGCATGCGCAATTTCATTGTCTGAAGCTTTAGTCACATCAAACTTTGCAAGGCTTTGGTGGTGGCATTGTTCCTCTCTCTGGACATTGGATTGCGTACGAGCAGCCCAAATTTCTTATTCAGGAGCTTGCAAAATTCTTTAGTGAGTAACAGGTGAAGCCCTCGTACTAATAGCAATAGGAATGTCACAGTGATAAATTCTATAGGTTTTTTCTACATAAAATTTGGTGCAATGAAGATACCTTCAAATTATATCGTAAATCTATTCTTGGTTAATACTATTAAGCTTTAAGTATTATATAACTCTTGTCCAGAAAGATGAAGTCCAAATTAATTCTAACATTGGCTGTCATACTGGTACTGGATGCATTAGTGCCTAGGCTCTTCGTGACTTCACAGTCGGCTTTTGCGGGAGTTGATAATGACTATTATGAATGATAACGATGTATCCTTCTTCCAGAAGGCTGTGATGATAACAACAACCATGACGAGAACGATGCTAGCGGCACAGCTGCAGCGGCAGCAGGGTCTGATGGTGGAGCAGCAGCAGCGGCAGCAGCAGGCGATAACCACGACGACAATGGCGATAGCGGTTCAGCAGCGGCAATAGCAGCAGCAGGCGAATGATCACTGTAATTTGAGGACATAACCTCAATGCTCCTTTTTTTTAATTATTTTTTGTGGCCATAATAGATCTATTGAGTAATTAGATCTGTTAAAGCCAGAAAAGAAGCTTTGGAAGGACTGTAATACCCAAAAAATAGACGCTTACTATTTCTTGTTTGCCATAATGGTAAACAAATTTTTATCCAAACAGTTGGTACTAGTTAGCAGCACTACTTTTGGAGTTGTTATTTTTTCTTTCATCAGTCTGTACAAATAGGGTGTGACTAAAAGAAAAGCATGACGAATATCATTTATGAAGACCTATTAGGAGCATATAGATCTACATAAAAGGTGTTCAATTTGGATAAAAGTTGGATAAAACGGTGTTAAGATTAGTCATGGCTCTCCAGTTAACGGTAAAAGCTAGCCATATGTGAACAAATTTCTTACATACAGACAGTAACCTATACGATGATATGTTTGTGGGTATGGACCTTCACAAGAAATATCAGCAAGTAGCAGTTCTTGATGGTAAATGAAAGGCGCTGAAGGACTCTGGACAACGATCGAAGTAACACTGGGAGATTCTTTGACCGCATTGACACCGTCTAGGGTTAGTAGTAGAAGTAAAGACGTAATGGTAGTAATAGAATCATCATGAGTCTGGTACAACATATATGAACATCTATCAGAGGAAAGGAAATTAGATGTCTCACCGAGTCCATTCAAGACCAGAACTATAGCATCAGCCAAGATAAAGAAGGATAACTAGATGCAGTTAAGCTGGCTGATCTACTTAAAGGTGGTTACATAGCCCAGTGTTATGTACCTGACAAAAGGATAATAGATCTACGAGAGATCTTGGTGAGGCAAAGGATCGTTAAGTGAACAGATCCAAGAGGTCAGATTAAGCCAATATAGATGAGAAGATTATCGACGCAGAATATTGCCCTCCTTTTGCTTCTTTCATCAGTCTTGGGAACGATAGTGGCTTCCTCTGCATCAAATATTACAATGAAGTTAGAGGTCTACTCACTCCTGTATTTATGTCCCTTTATCTTAGCACCCACAAACACGGTATCCTATATGTGATCAATCGATTAAACCTTTTTATAATCCTACTAGAAAAATATCAGATAAGATGAGTACAAAATCTAAGACGGTGATCAGCGGCATTCTTGCAATCCTTGTAGTGGCGCTCTCTTCAACCAGCTATAGTATAACTCAAGTCAACGCCCAAACAGCGGAAGATGAGGCAACAAGTCAACGGAACTTACAGATACAAGATTGTCAACAGCTACAGGCCAGAATGGCCAACGATACAGATGCTGCTGCACAATATAAGAGCAAAGATTGTGCGGGACTTCTTGCCGGGACCTCTTGAAATAAACACAATATGCACTCCATTCCCCTTTTTTTAGAGACGAACATTTCCCACGTATGAAGCATGAATAGCATTTTCCCTTCTTCTGCTGCCATCAAACCAGTCGTCTGAGTTTCATCACAATTGCTGTATCCTTGCTCAGGTGGGATAATCCTCGTATAATCTTCTGCACTAATAACGCAAAAATCTACAAACTCCTTCTCTTGCACGTCTAGTATTATTGTGTATCCACTGTTCTTATCAGGTATTAACCATGCAACACGCTGGGTATATCTTGCGTATGCACTGGACGCTTTGCAGTCTTTGGCCGCTGCTGTTGCTACTTAGTCTTGTGAATGTGCCCAGTCTCATTATCTTCAAGTTTTATCTTCAAGTTGTATAGTCTTGCCTTGGTCGTCCTTTCATGCTAGATAGACCATAGTTTGTGGATAGCCGTTATCGCGGCAGCGAAAAAATTCATATGATTTACGACTCATATTTCTCCCTCCTCACACCACCTTTCTATAACGAATACAAACGGTAAGAACCAGTTTGCATATCTTGCCGCACATCTGTGAATCCGGACAAGTGCAACATTCACAAAGTCTTTACACATTTCCACCACATAGTAACGGTTTCTATCTGTTTTCGATTTCGATTAAATTTGAATACAAGTCTAATCACGTAAATGGCAGATATCATCAAACAAATATCATATGAAAGCTGCAAGGATTGTTAACGTAAATGAACCTCTACAAATACAGGAGCTCACAGACCCCAAAGCCAAAAGGTTCACAGATTCTAATTAAAGTTCAGTCGTCAGCTGTATGTCATAGCGATGTCCACGTGTGGGAGGGTTGGTATGAAGGTATATGTGGGACAACCATTAAGAACTGTGGATAGTGTGTAAAATATCCTCTTACGCCAGGACATGAAATTGCAGGAATAGTAGACAGTTTAGGAGAACAAATTGAGGGATTTTGTAAAAATGAAAAAGTTCTCGTTTATCTTAGGATTGGAGAAAAGATTCAGTGTGATGCGCCCGCGAACTGCAACTTTTCTCGAGATATTTTTAGTAAATAATGGATTGTATCAACTAAATAATCATCGTTAAAATATCTTGCAATAACTAATGGTGTTATGGAAATATCTTTGTAGCAGTAGTAATCTATAGTTACGGTTACATTTACACTAACAAGTAAGGTTTCAATATCGAGGATTCCACTGGCAGTTACATAATCCTAGATTTGTTGTTCCTATTCCTTTCTTGGCTCGCGCTATATCCTCAGCGATCCTACAGATCTGGCAACATTTAATCGTATTCTTTTAGATGGGCTATCAATCGCTTCTGCTGGCAGTCACAACAATTATGAACTTACGAGCCAAAGTCATAATGGCACTTCACATTCAAACATAGCGAACGCTCTAGCGGTAACGATTAATGCAAGGAAGGTGCAATAATATGGTATGTCATTTGACTTTACTAAAATTGAACGGGGAGAAGAACCCAGCTCAAAGGCTTACAATTCACCTGATAATCAAAGGACTAGAAGGCCTATGCAGGAATTAGCAATACAAACTAGGCAGGCTATAGATACAGCCGAAGTCTGCCAATGTGCTGATTGTGGCATGGAACGAATGCAAAAGCAGATGACTCAATGCGAAATGAATGAAAGGCTCATGAAATTGCCCAGTAAGACAGTAAGGCCTATGCATGGCAACTTTATGCCGGACTTGTCTCCAAATCCAATGTATTGACCATTGGATTGGGAAGAGGTTAGATTAGTC
>JAATVR010000318.1 GCA_014523665.1 Nitrososphaerales archaeon TH526 | reverse complement strand
TTTGCCTCAAGCCTTCTCTTTTTGCGTTCAAATTCATACCGATAATACGGGAGCTCCGTGTATGTCAATGCCTGATCGAAGTCGTCTGGGAAGTATTCTAATCTAGAAGGCAGTTGTTCACGAATCTGAATCCAGTCCTCTAATGCGATTATTGGTTTACCTTTCCAATGGCTTAAGCCCATCTTGCTATTACTGGAAGGAACATGAGGAGAAAGTGGATGAGGATCAAATCTATCAAGTTTCTTGGCTAAACTATCTATTGATCTGTCTAGCTTCAATTCTTGCTAATCTCTCCTCTAGAAGCCTAACATACATAACCGACGGTCCTTCTGCTGTAAGTCTGAATAATGCCTCATTACATTCTTTTGCTAGCTTAAGGGCCGCTATTTTATGAAACCATGTTATATCTTTGTTACTGTCGATAGAATAAATGCTCCAGCATTCTTTAAGTACATTTTTTATTCCTTCCATTGAAGTTTGATACATAAATGGAAGTGTTTCCTTGGCTAAAGAACTCAGATAATTTTGTGACTGACCAATCAAATAATGGATATCTCTGCTAACGGTGGATGTATCAACACCTAACTCCTTGGCTATTTCACAGCCCTTCATCCCCCTCGGCCTAATGTAATATTAGGACTCTGCAATAGAGAATACTAATGATAGTAGACAGCATAATTGATGATACTAATGATAGTAGAGGCGCGAACGGCTAAACAACCCACTAATTTTTTCTCCTAGTTGCTTGTTTGTGAGTGAGACCAGAAAAAAACCCAACATAACGAATTACCAGAATGAATACTTAAAACTTTGTAAATTGGTAATGGGGCCCAGAGATTCGATTTATCCAGATCAAATGGCGTGGGCCGCCAATACCTTAGTTTGAGTGTATGTACTAATAGACAAAACTAATTTATAGTGGAATATGAGACGACCAAAACTGAGTCTAACTGACTTGAGACGTTTCCGCATCCATTGTGTATCTGCAATAAATAGTGGCTTTCTTGTTGCTTTTTTTGGTTGTTGCATTTGTCTCAATCGCAGCCATTGTCATATCTATTGTATGACTCAAAATACATAATACAATACTTCAAACCTGTCTCATACAACCAGGGACCGATATAGATAATCTATTCGAAAGTACAACAGCCGATAACTAAATAGAGAACACTACTAGTCTAAAGACTTCTGAGGATCCTACTAGAAAAATAAGACAGGAGGTCAGTTCAGAGGAATAAGAGAAGGAGTTCGCCGCTACTATCAAAGACCTCTGTCCTTCAGGATCCTGCGGTCTCATTTGAGCTAATATGTTGTATGGCTGTGCCATGGGCAGACACAGTTACAGAATAGCCTCCTTCATCGAAGCATAGTGTTCCGTTTGACGTATTTATTAATGCTATATCAGTTATATCACTGGGTAATTCTGCATGGTACAAACATGATCTTCCTTCAGCTGATAAGTCTAAGTTCTTTTCATCAAGGGTACCATTATTAATAGCATTTCCAACATCCAACGTATTTAGCCTAGGGACAATTCCTGTTACTATTATTATTTTTGGACTTCCGTCTTCATTACATGGCACCTTCATAGCAATATGACTATGACCTTCTATGCTTGTGGCAAATGGAGTGAAGTCCATCAATAATAAATAATCCCCACTGGCTAGTTTTCCATTAAGAGGGATATGTTCTGAAACTATGAGATTGTCAAGTGTATGCTCTGCATGTTGCTGGGTAGCGGTACTATTCACTGCTGCATATACTGTTTGTGCATTTAAACCAATTTCATGCAAGTAGCCTGCGTACAGCGCTGATGCTGCTATTGTGACAGTCACGAGAGCTAATCCAAAGCTTAGCCCTAAGTTTCTGAATTTACCATAATTCATTAGGAACATAGCGCAAGATATGTTATTTAAAACTAGTTTGTGGGATATTTTTCTTATAAGGTGAAATGAACCTGTATTATCAGATATTGGTTGCATAATCATTATATTGATTAAGATGCTTTATACAAATAATGAGTAAGACGAACCAACTATATCTGGTAGTTATAGTTCTCCTTACTATGTCTGTTGTGTCGGGAGGACTAAAGACAGGAATTGAATCTAAATTACCATTTGTGTTTGCATCAACTGCTTCTGGTAGCACAGACCAAAGCGCGGCTGGAACGCACCTAGATGAAGCAATAAAAGCACTCCAGGCTGGAAATACTACGGGCGCAGAGATGCACATGCAAGAAGCTGATAAGGCTCTGCAAGAAGGTGCGGCTAAAATGCATCTAGATGAGGCGATGAAAGCACTACGGGCTGATGATACTGTGGGCGCAGAGATGCATGTAAAGGCGGCTCAAGACAATCTGTAGTACCGTCCATATTGTAAGAGCAAAAGCAAAATGCCACAGTCGGGAGTACTGTATACTGATGATGTAAAGAAGGCTTACTATTTGCAGCCAGCAACCAGATAATGACGTTTGCCTTTTCAAAATATATCAATCTAAATTTTTTGTTATCAGAGACAAAATGTGTCCTATCTGGTGTTTCTTTCTCTATAGTCTGGATCGGTTTCCACAACGTAATGGTTTTTCCAGTAGTTAGGCTCTTTCATAGTCATAGCCATTTTCATATAGCCTTTCTTTATTGCTAGCTAGTCATGATAGCGGCGATATTCAGGAACAACAACATGATAATTTCCTAAATTCTTATTTTTGGATCTAAGTAGAAACTGCCATATGTTTGCTCCAATTCCAAAAGAAAAGATCTTGTTGTCAGGTACAATTCTAATAAATGTGCTTTCGCCTCCAAGGCTTATACTGTGTATCATACTGCGTCGCAAGACGATCGATCTTTGGAATGCTTCCGTAGCAATCTGGTTATAAATCGAGATAAGCCCTGCTTTTCCCTGAAATTGAATGCATGAAGGTGGTACAGTCCCAAACACGTAGTGGGGGAAAGGTACAACAAATGAGACATTAGGATTATTGTGGATGTTTCTCGCTTTCTTCAGTGCTAATCTTGTTATGAGATAAATAAGAAAGGGCTGATTTGGAGGAGATACTGCGTAGACTACTCCGACGGAATGAGGTCTGCCTTCTGGAGTTATGGTGGTAAGGACTCCAAAATTCTTTTTACGTAGTAACCTTTCTACGTAAACAAATGTGAAAGGTGCATCCTTGCTGACTTCCATATCTTTTACTACTACACTAAATGTACATTATTGCACATGAATATAAAAAATAATAGATTAATTCCTCCGTCATATTTCGTTGCATTGGACAATCTTATTATCTTCTTATCTGATGAAATGTAGCAAGTTTTTATTCAGACGAATACGCTCATACTGCATATTAGAAATATATGACTCTACCCAGCCGACTTTATAAATATCAGAACCTCTAATATGATGTAAGGGCTTAAAAGGTATGACGGAGGAAATATCCGTTGAAACTTACTGTAAGGTTTGCGGTATAGCTGTGGATGCCAATACCCATTTAAAAAGATTTGGAGTACTATTCTGTTCTGAATTGCATATGAATCAGTAGGTTGCAGCAAGACAGAAGAAGATGGGTACATCGGTACAAGATCACAATAGTTATAGACTTGAAGATGAGAAATATTACGAAGCCAAAAGTCAAGAAGATGAACTACCCAGAAAGAGGAAAAGGAGCAGGTTTAGATGGAGCTGTTGTTGAACTGAAATGAAGTTAAGGAAATAACATAAGAAAGCATATTAAACATTGATAGTCAAAATTCATGCATAATCATTAGCGCAATATGCGGAATTATTATAAATATACGGCATTACGTATATTACTGCGTTCTCTTTTTATCCAAATTCTTATCTTACTATTCATGAATATCGGGGATCTGATAATGCAAAGTAAATACGATTGAGTCTAAGTCATTCTATTTGTTTGCTTATTGCTTTTATTCTTCCACTATATTTTTTCTTGTACGCTACTTTGCATTCGTTACAACAAAAAAAGCGCTCAAGATTGGCAAATTTTAACAGATACATCTTGGCAGCAAGAGGAGTTTTACAGTAGTCACATTTAACATTAACAGCAATTTCTTTACCTATTTGGCTATCCGAATTTTTGCTTTGCTTTTTCTTGGCGCCTAATCGTTGGCGTTGTTGTTCATATGTGCTGGCTATAATGTCACTTACATATGCGCTGTTGTCACTTTTACTATTATTTTTACGCTCTGAATTATAGCTTACGATTTTGCTTACATCAAGAATTGGACAAATTGACTTTATAACTCCTAGATTGATAAGTCTATTGAATCTTTTCTTTACCGTCGGGGTACTTATTCCTGTCTCACTCGAGATTTTACGCAAGGATTTGCGTCCATCATTCAATAAGGCGTTCAAGACAGCAATGTCTGTATCTCGTAGCCTAATTGGCATTAACTGATAAATGGATTTCAAACTATTAAGATTTACATTTGTAAACAGAAGAAGTTATCTATCTCAATACTCGGTATGTCATATGGCAAAATTACAGAGTCAGAAGTACCGTTCATGTATAGACGTGTCCAATGAGTGTTTCGAGGCATGTGAGATATGCGCTGTCAAGTGCCTCCATGAGGAGGACGTAAAATCTTTGGCAAAATGCGTAGAATTATGTATTACTTGCTACCACGCTTGTGTTGCTGCATCAGCAATAATGACAGCTGAGAGTGAATATGCAAAAAAACTTTTAGGTTTGGTTACAGAGGTATGCAAAGCGTGCGCAGAAGAATGTGAAAAACACTCCCATATGGATCATTGTAAGCAGTGCGCTGAGATATGTCGCAGGTGTGCAGAAGAGTGTCGTAGATTTTCAGAGTAATCAAGTTTAATGTATTATTTGTACTGCAGTGCAATGCACAAGATTCCAAGTATAAATATTTTGTAATCTGTAAAGCTTGACTACAAAAGGCTAATGGCGAAAGATCCAGTCTGTGGGATGGTTTTAAGTGAGAAGGGCGCCCTTACAGCTCAAATTGAAGGCAGGCAGTTTTATTTTTGCAGCTCTAATTGTTTGAACACTTTTACTAATCCAGAAAAAGAATTATCAAAACTAAAGAAGCGGATGTACATAGCAGCTTCTGGTGCTCTGGTGCTTGCAATACTACGTGGAGCTCTATATTTAGGGTTAGCTTTTGGCGCTGTTACTGTCACATGGGCACCAATTCCGAGCATTCCTTATCTCACATGGGGTTTGCTTTTATTCATAATTGTAACTCCAGTACAATTCATAGGTGGCTGGACTTTCTATGTTGGAGCATATCAGGCTATTAAAAGAGGAACAGCGAATATGGATCTTCTCATTTCAGTAGGCACATCGGCTGCCTACATTTACAGCACCATAGTTCTTTTCTTCCCTGGTGCGTTTCCAGTAAAAGAAAGAGATGTTTACTTCGAAGTATCCGCTGTTATCATTGCCTTTGTACTTCTTGGAAAATACATGGAAGAGGCGATCAAGAAAAGAAGCTCGGCATCAGTCCGTAAACTTTTGGACCTAAGACCTGCAATGGCTAGAGTGGTTCGCAACGGATTGGAGAATGAAATCCCTGCAAATGAAGTTGTAGTGAATGATATTCTAGTAGTGAAACCAGGAGAAAAAATACCAACAGATGCAGTAGTAATTGAAGGTATTTCAGCTGTAGATGAAAAGATGATTACAGGTGAGAGTATTCCAGCAGATAAACAACCAGGAGATGAAGTAATAGGAGCTACAGTAAACAAACAAGGTCTGTTGAAGATTAAGGCAACAAAAGTGGGTGTTGAAACAGCATTATCACAAATAGTACATATAGTAGAACAAGCTCAAACTTCAACAGGAAAAATACAAAGACTTGTAGATTCCGTGTCAGCAAAGTTTGTTCCTGCAGTTGTATCTGTTGCGATAGCTTCATTTCTTGTATGGTATTTTGTGATGGGTAATTTTGTGATGGGGTTACTATCTTTTATTGCAGTTCTAATTATAGCATGCCCCTGTGCATTAGGAATAGCAACGCCAGCTGCATTAATGGTTGGAGTAGGTAAAGGTGCAGAAGCTGGAATACTCATCAGAGGCGCAGAGTATCTTGAACGTTCGCAGAAGATAACAACCATAGTATTTGACAAGACAGGCACATTAACTAAGGGAGAACCATCGGTAACTGATATAGTTGCCTTTGATCGACATTCTGAAAAGGAAGTATTGATCATTGCAGCTTCAGTTGAATCAGGATCGGAACACCCTCTAGCTCAAGCTATTGTAAGGGCTGGAGAAGAAATAATCAAAGAGCAGCAGCAGCAAAAACAACAGCAGAATGAAGAAACCGGAACAGCAAGACTACTGCTAAAAAAAGACATCTTGGCTTTTGAAGCTCCAAAAGAATTTGAAGCCATATCTGGTATGGGGATAAAAGCAATTTTATCTCACAACAGACAGCAGCAGCAGATTTTTCTTGGCAATAGAAAGCTAATGTACAAATTTGGAATAGATCTTGAAGACTCTATTGAGCGAAAGATGTCAAGTCTAGAATCTGAAGGCAAGACAGTGATGATCTTAGCAGTAGAAGGAGGAAAGGGAGGAGGAAAGATCGTAGGATTAATTACGGTTGCAGATACCCTAAAAGAATCCTCACCTTCAGCGATAACAGCGCTAAAAGAGCTTGGTATAGAGACGGTAATGTTAACAGGAGATAACGAAAAAACTGCTGACGCCGTAGCAAAGAAGGTCGGAATTAGTAGGGTTATCGCGAATGTCTTACCACAAGAAAAAGGAGCTGTAATTAAAGAGCTTCAGTCAAGAGAAGATAAAATAGTTGCAATGGTTGGCGACGGAATCAATGATGCTCCAGCTTTGGCACAAGCAGATATTGGAATAGCTATTGGTAGCGGTTCAGATATAGCAAAAGAAACCGGAGGAATTATTCTCATAAAAGATGACATAATGGATGTTGCGAGAGCAATCAAGCTAAGCAGAGCAACTATGAAAAAAATAAAGCAGAACCTGTTCTGGGCACTAATCTATAATTCTGGAGGAATTCCAATAGCGGCACTAGGGTTGCTAAGTCCAATATTTGCAGCTGCAGCAATGGCTTTAAGCTCAATATCAGTCATTGCGAATTCTTCTCTTCTCAAGAGATTGAAGGTCAGTTGATTTCAGTCTTTTTTGACCATTACACCTACACATAGGATATTTTTTGAATACGACCATATTTTTGATACAAAACCTTCTCTTTTAGTGCTAACCTAAATCATCTGCTGATTATAAGAAGAACGTGTTTTCCTTGCTACTAATGAACGATTAAAACAAGACAGGTAGCTCTCTCAGATATGTTTCTAGATACGCTGCCTAACGCCTTGAACTTTGAAATGCCCTTTCTTAATCTCTTGCTACCCATTATAACCATGTCTATTTGATTATCGTTTGCAAATTTTAGAATTTGGTCCGATGTGGATCTAATGTTATTTCCAATTATGACCTTTGGAGTCCCTCTTATATTTTCTTTTGCTAATCCCTTAATAATTTTCTCTTGGGCCATTTTCATCCAAGCCTCTTCGAGTTTTCTTGAAATACTTCTTCTGGTCCGTGCAATCCATACTTGATCATTGCCTAATACTAATGAAGGTGGAATCGGAACATCTTCTATAACATGTAGAACCAATAATTCTGAATTGAATGCCTTTGCAAATTCCTTAGCTTTATCTGCTGCTCTATCCGACATTTCAGTCCCATCGTGTGGCAGCAATATTTTGCTGATTGTCATATCTATATTTGCTATTTCCCAAGTATTATAACGATATTACCATATATAACAACTGATCTTTACAATTGTAAAGTGGTATATCTAGCCTGGTCTCAATATACATTTTTGATGACCACAGATCCTCTTTACAAATGTAAAGCTTTGTTGTTATATTTCTCCTTGTTTAACATAAAAACTGTGAAAAATGCATTAACGTCATCAATCTCCCATTCTGTCGGAGTAACGAATGAATTGATTCCAAACCCACGCCGTTGGAAAGCACTTGGCTTGCTCTCTTTGGCTCAATTCCTTCTAATCTTAGATACATCAATTATAGGAGTAGCCTTACCTACAATTCATGTCTATAACCAATCAGAAGCTCTAAGAAATGTGTATGTACTGAATGCATTCTCGCTGCCTTCTAAAGTTTTGGAAAGCAGTCCCAAGTAGTGTTATCATGATTGGTCATTCTATTTATTTACACTTGTAAATCTCATGTCATCCAAAACCCTAGAAAAAATGGATATTGAACAAGAATAGAGCAATCTAATCACAATGGATCGTGTGAGACGTCTTACTACATCTTTCCTTCAAACTTTCTTTTTATCGATTCTATTCTTCCAGCGTATTTTTGCTTGTAGCCAGACATACAGCCGGTACAACAGAAAAACCGTTCATAATTTGCAAATTTGAATATATGGGGATGACCAACTATTGGACCATTACAAAATTCGCAATCCAGCTTAATTTTTATCCCTTTTTTGATTTTAGATTTCACATCTTCCCGCTGTTGTTGCAAATATTGTGAAATGTTATGATCATTATACTTACTTTGGTCTCCATAGTCTAGAACTCCATCCTCTACAATTCCAAAATCAAAAATTGGAGAGACTGATTTTATAAATCCAACATTAACCAGCCTTTGAAATCTTGCTTTAACAGTGGGCGTCGTAATGCCTGTTTCCCTGGAGATTTC
>JAATVR010000317.1 GCA_014523665.1 Nitrososphaerales archaeon TH526 | reverse complement strand
TGATTGCTAATTCTATCCTTGGACCCGTTACAATGCACATCTGCGAATTCTCAATTTTATTAGTTGAAAGACAAAGCCACGCGATATAACGCAACATGAACTCGGTTATACCCAAACCAGTCGCTTTCTTGATCCATACGTATTTGTGGTTCTCTAATGTGTTAAACAGTAGTCGCTCGTAGTCAAACAACGGGAGTTCCTGACCATTCTTTCTAGGTAGACCTATTACATGGTTGAATGACAAGTTACTTTTTTGAGCTTCCTTTTGGACCGATGGAGGAGCAGCTTGCCACTCAGTATAAAAGGGTAAACCTTTCAGTAGTTCAAGCTGTTGTGGTGGTTGTGATGGCGTGCTGGCAATACCTAACTGCTGCTGCTCATACTTATCCAGTATCTTGTTTAGATTCTGTAACGTCATTACTATTAGCTACTCTCAGTTGAGTCGTATCTCCTATTCGTAGTTTGTTATATTGTTCTGCGTAATCCCTATTCCTTTCAACAAAATCTATTGCTTTTTGGACTACAGTAGCATTCGTAAGTAGATCTATCTTCATTGCATAGGCTTGCATTCCCACCGATATGGCCTGCAATCTGTCCTTGTCCAAATTCTCCATACCATTGGCTATATCCCATGTCTTACGAAGAATGGCATCTAATCCCACCAGGCATTTTTGATATTCGAATGGCAGTTTTTCATCAATGTATCTGCGGATGTTCTCTTTGGCTTCCTGTCTTAGATACTGAAGGTCCCTGTTAACTGTGGGTTGGCTTATCTGTAATATCCTGGCTATTTCAGGTTGGCTACGTCCCTGACTGGACAGCTCGAGTACCTTGCTTCTTCGCCATTCATGGCTATTCACAGACGAACGCAACGTATTCATCTTCTCACTCAATAGATATAAGACCTATTCATTTTCACGCTCATTGATACCGATGTGAGCCGCTGTTGGATTAAGGTTGGAATATACCTCCTAGAACTTTTGCTTTATAGATGTCTTCCTTGTTTAACTTTCCCTCTTTGTTAACTATTTCCCACTGCTTCCGTAACACAAGTTTCACAGTCTCCAAACATTGTTTATAATAATAGGTAAAGTCTGACTTTGTGATATCATAGATGAACTGTTGGGAGATTAGTTGCAGCGCTTTAACATCCTTAGAGATTGTAGTGTAATCTACTCCTAACTTTTTGGGCTATGCTTTCTCTGGTTCCCTTTCTATCCTCTCAAACAGCCGTCTGGAGCGTTAGGCGTTGAAACCATAACTATCCAGGGGTTGCTTTTAGCGATGTACCTCTCCGATACGTCACGGGCATCCTGCTGCTGACCTGGGGGAAAGAAATCAGCCTCATCCAAGTAAATAAAGGATACGTTAGCAAGGCCTCTCATTGCATCTAGGTGATGGCTAGGGTATGCCTCAATGTGTACTCCGTTTAACTCGATGACTGTTTCTTTGGTATCAAAGGATATTTTTCGAGTCACATCGTGGCTAAGAAAAAACCTCTTTATCCTATCAATTAGTGTGATTGCTAACTCTATCCGGGGACCTGTGACAATGCACATCTGACTACTCGCGATTTGCGATCGCGAAAAGCATAACCAGGCCACATATCTCAGCATAAACTCGGTAATGCCTAAGCCAGTGGCTTTCTTTATCCATACATGCTTGTGATTCTGCAGTGTGTCGAATACTAACTTCTCATAGTCGAATAGTGGATAGGATTTACCATTCTTTTGAGGTAAGCCTATGACATGATTTAGCGTTCTGATATCCTGTGGGTTCTGCCAGTTATAGAATGGTAAACCCTTCAGTCTATCAAACTGTTCTGTGTTTAAAGATCCTAACTGGGATTCGTACTTATCCAGTATTTTCGATAGGTTCTGCAGTCCCATCTATGGCTAACTCCTCACTTTGTTGTGTCAGACCCCTATGTTTATCTACAAAATGTACGGCTCTCTCAACTACTGTAGCATTACTCAATAGATCAATCTTCATGTTATAGGCCTGCATGCTTGTTGATATTGCTTGCAGTCTATCCCTTTCCAAAGTATGAGGATTGTTAGTAATATCCCAAGTCTTTGACAGAATAGCATTCAGGCCGATCAAACAACTCTCGTATTCGAGCGGCAACGTTTCATTGATGTACTTCGATATGTTAGCCTTCGCTAATCTCTTCAAATACTGAATGTCTCGGTTAACTGTGCCTAGGCCTATCTGTAATATGGAAGCGATCTGATGCTGGTTTCTGCCTTCGCTAGATAACTCTTGGATTTTATTCCTCCGCCATTTCAGCCGTTCCACTTCTGTGCTCAAACGTTCCACTTGCTACCTAATGTTCCTTCTAACTAAAATTCTATTCCCACCTGAAGAATCTGTTAACTGTATTTCTGAACGTATGATAGTAGCCCCTGAGTTTATGAGCAACTGATCTGCATTGGGCTCCGGGTCATACTTGACATATTCATCTTCTATAGGAGGCAAGGTCTTTGTCCTCTGGTACAGATTGAACTAGTAAATCATTATTATTATTAGTGCCAATAGTTGAAGTGACTGATTTAGACTTCTTATGCAGAGCAACAAGCGAAGCGTTGTAATCCTTTCCACAGGAGCCACCTACCCTGCCGATACCATTGTACTGAATGTACCCTGGGGAACTTCCTGAGTCTACATTGTAGAATGTACAAAGTCCATCATCGAACTGCCTAGAAGCCATTGCAAAGCCTAAGGCCTCTGTCTTCATTGTTGTTGTTGCTGTTGTTGTTGACATTTATTGATAGTATATAGTAGGGCTCTTCAAACTTAAAACTTGGTAGTACCGAATAATACGCGTACCAAATATCTGAATGAAGACGTCCTGCCATTGATACCATGTTATTATCACTATCTATAGTAGGTCGTGATTTGGTTTAAGTTATTTTCATCCTAAATGTTAGCAAACTATCCGCAAACCTTAATATATATCGCAAACCTTTTAGTTTGCGACATAGTATGGCAACTAGTAAAAGGAAAGGAAGTAAAACGATATTGAAAGCCTACAACAAACTGATGGAGGAAGCTAAGAATGGAACTCAGAAGCAAGAGCAGCAGCCTCCAAGACTTAAGAAGGTACATTTAGAGCAAGACGAGTTCACCGAACACAAGATAATAGAGGATATATTAGTAGACTTCATACAAGAAGCAAGACATCTAGAGGATCACTATCAAGGACATAGGAAGCGAATGATTCAGACAGTGGCGCTGGCAATAGCAGATGAGTTAACCAAAATGGGTAAGACTGAACTCATTTGTCAGATCTCCACAGTACTGATCAGGCACCTAAAACATTCAGGTATAAAGTGGAACGCTATTTACTTAAGGAGAGTTCTTGATGAAAGGTATAAGGATCCTACTAATCGATTCAACGCACAAGCACGTAAGAAACATTTTGGAGTCCCGCAGGATACAGGCCTAACAGCGGAACAGTTACAGGAACAGCGGTTGAATCGTAAACCTTCCGGATGGGGTCAGGAATACACAATAAGGACGGTAGTAGAATATCCAGAGGTCTTTAACATACGAACATGGAAAAAACAAGTTATGGAGACATGGATTACTAACAAGAATATAGTTATTGAACGAGTAGATCAGAAAAAGGTTAGAGTAACTATGAGGATCCCAGTCATTGCTGTAGCAAGACCTGCAGAGCAGAACGTTACCCTTCAATATGACAGATCACCAACAGAACCAGAACCAAAGAAACATGAAAAAGGGATCGATGATGATAATGATGACGAATCCAGTAAGGACTTAGAAATAGCAAGAAAAATATTAGATCTTCCGCGGTCCTAGACTGGCCTTTCACTTTTATTCGCAAACCAAAGTTTGCGAGGTTCTGAGCGTATTTCTTACTTATACCGACTGCCTCATTTTAATCCCTACTACTAAAGGTCTGCTTTACGCTATGTTAGCCCAACTCTGTTATCTCTGAATTGTCCACCTATTGCACTAGCTGGCGATATCTTGAACGGTTCACATAATGCCTTTCCTGGTGCTCTGCTTTCTTCGATAATACAGATCATTCCATCTGCATTAGGGTCTATTCCAAGTACTGCTAGATCTACATAACCTACAAGTCCCAAGCCAATTAGTAGGCGCCCCGACGAATGCTTCATGTGTCGTGATAATGGCTTTCCTAATACGATGGTGTACTTAGCAGGGTAGGATGAGCAAGATAAAACCGTGTACATTGAAGAGGACTGGACTGGACATCAGCATAAGACAAAGCAACAACAACCCCAGCAACTAGGAAGTACCACTACTACTATAGTATCTGCTGAATCAATACAACTAAAGGTAATAGCGGCTAGGCTAGAATACGCGGTATCTTTACTAGAAAAGATAACGAATACGACAGCAGCAGGTACATAGATAGGGATGCCCCCTGATAACGTCGCACGTGAAAGGAAACAAGTCTCGATATTCTTGTTAGCTGTACTGGAAGCAATGTTAAATGAGCAAGTCAAGACTCGATTAATCCCACATGATACGGCAAAATATATTCTGGATGCAGTTAGGGACCAGGCTTACAGACGAGGATGGATTGAATAATCCGCAAGCGTATTGTATCATATATTTAAATGTAAGGTCAAGTTGTACACTAAGATTGTTACTATTCGACATATCATGACATGATTAAGTCCTGTCCCAATTTTTCAGCATGCTAATATTTTTAAATCAAAGGAATACTAGAAAAAGGTAGTAAGAATGGCAAATGGAAACAGAATGAAAGGCCAAATGATTCAGGTTGAAGCGGTTAGACTTCAATGCCATCGGTGTAAAGTTTGGTATGTATACCACGGTCGTTCACGTGAACGGTCAGTCTGTCCTAGGTGTATCACTACAAATATGTTCGATATCGTAAAGGAGTCTGATGATAAATAAGTGATAATAAAAAATGCCTCAGCGGGCCTAGGTCTGATCCCCCTACCCGCTAAGGCACCTAGCAGAACACCTTCACGTAGAGTATACGACGACCGGTTCGTCAAACCTGTTGAACATTCTTCTAGATGTCATACGATGATGACGATGATCTCTCTCCGCTTAGGTGGACTACTTGTCTAACATTAATACAACCTCGTTAAAATATTTTGTTTGTCGTAACGCAACTCGGTTACTTGGCAACGGGGGTAGTGAATATTGCCGGTGTGGACATTCCTACTATGAACACAGAGCCAATCACGTTGGATACTGGTATGATGCAATCTATGGCACGCCTGTAGTCCCTGCTTGTACTAAGTGCAACTGCGAAGAGTTTCACTCTTACCGCCATACTTCACAGGAGGTTACAACTTAATGGCTACTCTCGGACAAATGAACGCAGGCGCTAAACTATGGTGGTCTAGAGGGCTTAATGTGTTTCCCGGTAATTCTAAGGAGAAAGCAACGTACGAGGAATGGGGCGAATATCATCATAAGCCAATCCCTGAAAAGACATTCAAAAAGTGGATAAAGGAAGGTAAGTTCCTATCTGGAATATCAGTTAGCCCTGGCGTAGTATATCGTATCCCTGAGCTAGATGGGTGGTATGCTATGTGCTTTGAATGGGACAAGGTAGAGGGATTCAATGCGCTATTCCCAGATAAAACAGTCGAAGAGGCAGCACAAACTGACTATATCGAATGGCATGATGACGATAAGACCAGAGGTCACCTATGGGCCTATGTCCCAATTGTCTTCCCGAAGAAAGACCCTGACCTTGTTCTAGGCCTTGAAGTGAAGGGACTTAATGAACATGGCGTAATGGTATCTTGGCCTTCTATCCACAAGAACGGACATCAACATAAACCGGTAGGAACGGATAAGATTAGTAAATGGGGCAAGGAGAAAGCAGAGACATTTCTAACTAACATCATTAGAGTATGTGGGGAGCAAGGGATTGGGTATCCTAAAGGTCGTAGTCATAGTAGTAGTAACCAATACCATAAGTCGAACGATTTAGAGGAGCGGATAAAGGTCATGTTGCAATCATGGCCTATTGAAATCGATACTTCAATAGAGATACCTGAAGGGGTAAGGCATAGTATCTTGGTCTTTACAGCCAATTCCATTTTATTTAGGCACTCTACTACTAAAAACCATGATACCCTAAAAAAGATTTTTGTACAGATAAACTACACTCTGTGTAAACCTAATCCTTCTCCTCCTCAAGAGATAGCGCGTATCTGGAAGGATGCTCTTCAATACGCGCAGGCTAACATTGAAAGGGAAAATATTATTCCGGCAAAGATAGCAGAAAGGTTAGACCAACTTGGTATTTACAAGGTGATAAAGGAAAACCCTACGACCCTATACCTAGCAGACCGTCAGAGAGACCAGATACTCAAAGCAGTCGTTCTAAAACCCAAAAGCACGGTAGAGAGTGAAAGCAAAGAGGATAAGGATGCGGAGACCACAACAAAGACTAAGACGACTGCAAAGGGAAAACAACTTTTGATGAAGGATACAATGATCGATGCAATTCCCACTGATATCGCAATATTCAGCAATCCAACAGACGCTAGCAAGACCTACAAAGTGACTTTCAGGCATAAGAACGCTAATGGAACAAATCACTACCTCGCCGTTGGGCCCGGTACGGTTAGCTACCTACTATCGGAGCTGCGGATTAAGGGGCGATTCATTAAAGGCAGAGAAAGTGATGAGGCATTGCAATCACTACTGATAGAATACGAAGATAGAGGCATAGCCAAAATTGACAATCGGATGCCACAGCCTGGTTTTTATCTGATAGATGGTAGGGTTAGAGGTTATGATGTAACTCAGCAATTAGGTACGCATATTGAAGAGTCCGATGTTATGGCTTGCATCAACGCTTTAGATGAACTTGTTACTAAATATAAGAATGAAGATATTGGCCCTACCATTATCAAACATGCGATAGTTGCGCCATTTGGCTACATCAAGAAAGGCCTTAAGGTTAGTGGGGATAATTGGGTGCCCGGCATATACGAATACGGCTTTACTAGAGTAGGCAAGAACACAGCAGGGATTATACACCTAGCTATCTGGCGTAAACATGGCATCGCAGATAAAGAAGCACATCAATTAGGCTTCAGCGGGATAGACACTGCTGCTAGATTCGGCAACGCAATGTCTCGTAGTACGTACCAGGTGATGATTAGCGAAGTTGGCTCACTGGTTGACGTCAAATTTATGTGGCTTGCGGAGATGATAAAACATGCTATCGAGAGTCAGGTTGTGAGAGGTAAGTACATCGAGAATTTCTTCAAGGGTATACCCGCGCTATCTATCCCAATACTAACGTCAAACTATCTGCCTCCTACAGATCCAGCATTTAGATCGCGTTTCATCTTAATCCATTGGGGAGAAAAAGACCTACCCAGTGAGGAACAGAAAGAGGCATTTAAAAATTGGCTCTTCGACGAACGAAGAGATGAGACACTTGGGATATTAGGTGATTTCACTGCTAACTATGTAATCGCACATCCGGAGATTCTGAACCACTACTGGGAAGACATCGCTAAAGTCATACCGACCGAGTTCTACAAAGTTGTAGGCCGAAGTCCTCCAACGTGGATGGATAGGCTAGTTGAACAAGACCAGATAGAGGCCTACGTCGAAGAAGGCAAGTTAAAACTCAGAGCCTTCTTCGTTCGAGCGATAAACGACGCTTGCTCTGTATATGCAAGAACGCTGTCGACATCTGTCGACCTAGTCAACAATGCCAGCATCGTTCACCGCTTCGAAACATGCATAGACCATGACCTAATTTCTTACTTGTCTAAACGCAAAGATAGGAATGAGATCGTAATAACGGCCGACATCTTCGAGGATCTAAAGAGGGTCAAGATTGAGAGCCTTACAAGCCTCAAAGATTTAGCCTCAATGATTGGGGGTAGTTTTGAATCATGCACTCGAAGAATAAATGGTTCAACCACAAAAGCAGCAGCAGGAAACTTGTGGGATTTTGAAAACTTTCTGAGAAAGGAGATTATGGATTGACTGAAAAAGTTAATAACTTTTTGATAAAATGCAAAATACCACTACCCACCAAATATTTAAGGTGTCACGGTGTCACTCAAAAGTTGTAAGATTTCTATCGTATCAACACATAAAGATAAACATAATCATTGATTCAGGTTTAATCATACTTTATATCGCAAAATCGCAACGACACCGTGACACCTAGATTATGAGTATAGGGGGTGGTAGTACTGCATTACATCAAATCTGATGTCCAAAAGTTATTAACATATATGAGCCTGATCAAGATGTGGTTAAAACCCAGTGTACTAATCTTGAGTCTGAATGTGATTTAAGGAATCAAGAAGGGGCCGCCTTCATGTGATTGCACAGGCACAAAAAAACACGCCGCAAAGAAAAAAAGCTCAGGTAAGAAATCCATATTTCTGATATCCTGTGTTTCCGTGTTTTCCCCCAGCAGCCCTCGGTGTGTACGAGTATACGATTTAGGACTTTGTTCGCAGAAGCGGCTGCCGCTAACGAGTCAGGTAAAGGTGTCCTGCCCCAGTCAAAAAAACGGACATCTGATAAATGAAGGCGCAAAGGAAAGAATACTCAGTCCAAGCGGTATTAAATCTAGGCATCAACAGTCCTAGACACTCAGTGCAATGCGGTAATGGCCAAGTGTGGAGAGCCTCTGGAATAGAGCAGCATATAGCAAACTAGAAGTATTGACAGACTCATTACCTAGTGTGCCTGGCTCTTCGGTTTTAATTCCTATCATAGTCGCCGTTATAGGTGTATTAGGGGCTCTTATCCCTGCTATTTACGTTAACAGCCTCCAGACCCAACCCGAACCCGACATAACACTTTGCAGTTGTATACACAGAATGTACACACTATTTGAATTATATTAATAAGCTAATAACTTGACTATGTTATTTCTAATAGTTATGACATAATGATTTCATGCAAAGCGTCAGTAATAGGCCTCTGATCGCTGCGCGGGCTCTTCGGACAACCATCAAAACCGTCCGTCACGAGACTGAAGATGCTCGATGCTTGCCAGCATCTATAGTCGACAAACTCATCGAAGCGGGTTTGTGTAGGTTGACCGTACCGGAGAGCCTCGGTGGACACGAGGCCGAGCCGTTACTCGGTTTCGACGTCTACGAGGAGCTCGCTACGGCTGACGCTTCCGTTGCCTGGATTGCCTGGAACAATGCTCTGCCGGGTCTCTTGAGCCGCTATCTCTCGAATGCTGTTCGGGCGGAGCTCTTCGCCGACACCCATCGGCTCTTCGCCAACTCGACGCGCCCGTCGGGCCGAGCTGTGATGCGACCAGGCGGCTTTCGAGTGTCGGGCAGGTGGTCGCTGGTATCTGGCTGTGCGCTGGCGGACTGGATTCCGTTGATGTGCATCGTTAACACCGATGAGGGGAAGCAAAGAATGCTGGCTGATGGCATACCCGAAATGAGAATGGCATACGTGCAAAAGGGGTCGTACAAGATTTTGGACACATGGCACTCCGGTGGACTGCGGGGCACCGGTAGCCATGATATCGTCGTGGACGACATCTTCGTTCCTGCGGAGCTGACCTTCTCTCTCGAGGACCCGGACCACATAGATCGGCCGCTGTACCGGATGCCATTTGCAGCGACGCTAGGCGCGTGGTGCGCGGCGATCTGTTTAGGAATTGCCCGTGCAGCAATCGAAACATTGCTCGAGTTGGGCTGTTCAAAGGTGACGGTGGATCCGGGGCCGGGACTTCGCGATCGGCCGGCGGTTCAGGCGATGGTGGCGTCCTCGACAGCAGCCTTGGAGGCCGCACGTCTGCTCCTGCGTGACGCACTCGGTGATCTCTGGAAGGCTTGCAGTAGCGGGACACCTGTCTCGGATATCCAACGCGCTCGCATGTGGGGCAGCATAGTACACACCGCGCAGACTGCAAAGACTACGGTGACGTCCATGTACGAAGCGGCGGGCGCATCGGCGTTGTATATTGACTGTTCCATCGAGCAGGCTCACCGCGACATCCACGCTGTATTGCAACACGTTGTTTTGCAGCGTTTTTGGCTGGAGCAGGCTGGACGGGTAAGGCTTGGACTCGAACCAACTCATCCACTCTTCTAAGTAAAAGGAAGGAGATAGCAGCAGCAGAAGCAGCAACTAGCAGTAGTACTAGAATTTTTATTACTAAGAGAGAAGATAAGCAAAGATTAAGGCGGCCGAATGTGTACTATAGGTGACGAGTAGTATTGTTCGTCGCTCATTGTGTTATGGTCGGATGCGATAATCTTGCGCTTATCGCATCAGCCTTTTAAAGTCAATGTTGCTTAAGTTGACTCATGATAAGGTAACTCAACCGAAAAACCCTGCTGGGTTTCAGCCATTCCGAGGCACATATTCGACACTATCGATCATAATCTGTCATTGATTTTGCTTTTATACCATCTTTAGGCCAGAGCCCATTTTTTTCCAATACTGACTTCATCTCATTCAATAGATCGACACTGTGCTCTCTATACTTATGATATTTGTCTAACCATTCTTCCTGCAGCTGAACTCTTGAGTTTAGTCGAGCAATCTCCTGAGCCATTCCAGTCTCTAACTCTTTTACTTTCGTCTGCAACCTCTGGCTTGGGTCGATGGTAAGAAGTGGGATGGCCTTCCTCCATTCCTCCAGTCTATCTTCCACTGAAGTTCTATCGTAATTGTAGTCTAGACCACGGGCCACCTTATGCCCTACCAAAAACTCACGGGTATTGTAGTCTACCTTAGCCTTGATCATCTGAGTGATGAAGAATTTACGAAAGCCATGCGATCGCATTATGGCCCTACGTGCCCGGGCTTTAGGCCTAAGGCCTAGGCCCTGGTTCACCCCCGACCGCTTAAGGACTTGCTCCAATACTATTTGTGACATCCTAGGGCTTAGGTGCCTGGGTGCATTAATGATAAACGGGTTATGATTATCAAACATCTCCCTGATTAGGGGGCTTTTTTCCGTGATATTCTCACCCAACCGGCGCCTATAGTCTAGGTATACATCGATTAGTTCAGTGCACTCTGGCGTTGCAAAAGTGTAATGTCTTGCGCTTCTATCCCGCGCATAAACTGAGATCATGTAAAGCGGATACTTGTCTAGTTTCACCAATTCTCCAACCCTTAGATCATACAAGGCCCCTACCCGCATGCCCGCAGAGGCCATAAGCATAACCATGAGTTTAGAACGTACGTCGCTACACCCTTCGTTAATGATCCGGTGGATCTCTTCGACCGTGTAGGCCCTATCTAGGTCGTTCCCGTCGTTGTCGTTATCATTTTCTTGGGCTTGAGATGGGATAAACCTGGATATCTTGCGCTTGTTTAGAACTATGCCATTCATCTCAAAGAAGTAGAATAAGGCTGACTTGTGAACCTCCAACGTCATTCGTGCCCGGCCCTGTCCTGCTAGGTTCTCCATATAACCAATAATCTATTGTTCGATAACACTAGTCTTTAAGTTGGCTAGGATCCGTTCGTCCTCAATCTGCATATACTTCTTAAAGTGCTTGAAGGCGCTTTGATAACTAGCGCTTGTATGTTTTGATCGGTGGCCTTCAGTGACAAGATAAACCCTTTGCTCTTCCTCTTGTTGCTGTTGCTCTTCCTTTGCTTGCTCTTGCTCGCGGCCCTTGGCAACCAACTTTTTAACGTTTAACCTTCAAGAACCTATTATTTATAGAACGTATATTGGTTTATTAATAAGATTTGTAAAACGTTGATGTGCAGTCTAAAAAGGATAATACGGCTTGTAAATTTATTTTCATCACCGGCGGCGTTATGTCAGGTTTAGGCAAGGGAGTAATCACAGCCTCCGTAGCCAAGCTATTGCAGCTATGT
>JAATVR010000316.1 GCA_014523665.1 Nitrososphaerales archaeon TH526 | reverse complement strand
TAGCTTGGCTGCTCATGCCAAGCTATATTACTTGCCAAAGTCATTCTTGATAAGAATAATCGATCAACTCAAAGAAGATCAATTACGCGAGTTAGCTCGTGATACAGCAAAAAATGATCTAGTAGACATTAGTTTATTTCTGAAAGGAGGATTCTCAATTGCTTCAGTATTCAACATAACCGAGTCCTGGTTACGGATTTCGAAAATGCCTTACAGATATGAAATCAACGGAAACGAATGTAAAATAATTATCGAGCATGATATGGGTTACAAGTATTCGTATTTAATTAAGGAAATTTCCAGGTATATTCTAGAAGTAGCTTTCCAAACACCGACTTCATGTAATATTACGGATAACACCGTTATCATAGAACTCGAGCAGACGATTCATGAGAGTGTATTATCTAATAAAACTACTTGAGAAAATATTTTCATATTTATTCATTGATTTTAATGCAAGTCACGGTTTTATGGTGGAAGAATGCGTTGACGCTACAAGGGAATAACCGCAGATTTATTCTGTGTGTTTTTAGGTAGAAGATTGTTCTGCATTTCGACAGTCCCATCGTTAGAACTTGAAGGGGACTGTCTTGTTCTTAATCATCTTGACAGTAATTAGACCGTTGGAATCGTTCCTCCCATAGATTACATACTTACTTTCATTAATTGATGATGCTCAATCCGAGACCAGAAACGCGACTAGTTCTGCTACCTCCTCAGGACGTCCTGAACGACCAATAGGGATACAGGCGAAAGATTTCAGACTGTACCTGATACTCTCGAAGACAGTTTGATAATCTTCGGAAACGAAGCAGCAGCGGCTGCACGATTCACCGACCTTCTCGCTGCAGGTTTGGACGAGTTAATGGTGCGCCTAATTCTCATGACAAATGCAGTTGATGATAAGCAAGCAGGACGAGAAGTAGTAATTAATCCAAGATGTTCCTTCCATGGAACTTCTTGAACTCGGGTAAGATGTCGTTGCGGTTCTGGAAATAAACCTGGCCACGGCAATACGGTAGCAAGGCTGGCAAATTAGTAGCAAACAAATGCAGTTCTATAAACATGCAGTTCTGACTGAAGATCGTTTCAGCAATAAGTTAACAAGATTTACGTAAAGCAAACGATTTCTTAATAGTATCTGGAACCTATAGGCGCCTATGGCTGTAACTGGTGTAAATATACTTTCTATATTGATATAGATTCTTACTGTTTCTTTATCTCTAATATATTTATATGAGAAACGTATATTAACAATATGGTAAAGCTTTTTCTTTGGCATTCCATCCGCGTGGCAGTTAAGTTGGCTATATTGGTATCAATCGTTGCAGTCAGTACACTTGCCTTAACAGACAGAATAGATGCAAGGACAGGAGGAAGTGACAGTATAGCGGCTGGATCCTCTGGTAGTGAAAGTGTAGGAGCTGGATTCAAAACCGCCGTGTGTGGTCCAGATGCGGCACATGCATGCCAAACCTCTGCTGGATAAAAGCATCATATATTATGTGAATAAAAACCTCACGCTTCTTTTTTTTGTGCCAATACTGAATATCTGCATTCTCTAGTATAGTTTTATATAGACGCTCATTCTACTAATTAAAATATGTTATCTAGTAGAAGAGTATACTGGTATTATAGTACATACCAAGATACAGAAGGCAATCACTCCTTACATAACACTTGTAAGGAGTGAGTAAAAACAGGTGTACCGTGAACTTAAATTGAGCTCATACTGCCTCACTGAGGAACTATAGCTACATAAAATATATATAATTTATGCTACTAGGACAACATTCTAGAGATTTTATGGGTATTTCGAGTTGTTTATTTTTCCTCTTAATAGAGGTCAACAGATTAAAATCCTATTTTGTATAATCTGCTTCAAGGATGAACTTTCTTGAATCATCCAGATATAATAATTCATCAACTGCTCTCATGTCTTGATATTAACTTCAAATTCATACCAATTCCTGAGCTGTCTTAGCTACTTGGTAATTCGATCAATATATCAATTAGAACTTAATGGATACGAAGGTATATCCAGACATCATGTGCTTACCCTTCCTGAACCTACTATTCGTATACTTTTACTATCTGGATTTAACAGAATTGCAGTATCTTTAGATTTAAATGAAAATAGCTTTTCAGATAGTATCTTTAGCTTATTGTTCTCTAATTTCTCTATTTTTGCAGGCCTAATCTGTATTCCTATTGACAAAAGATAGGAGTGATTTTCTGAAAGGTCATTCTTATAAAATGGCACCTTTTTGAAATCTATGATCAATTCCTGATCTGCCGAAGTAAAATGATTGATACCTGATAAAATATCACCTCTGCTTATCTTGTCAAAGGAGATACCTGTTAGAGCAAGACCTACTCTGGCTGGGCTATATGAGTCTTCAACATTTTTGTCATGCATTTGTATACTTTTGACTGTAACCTTTTTCTTTTGAGGAAACAGTATAAGTTCATCATGTATCTTGATAGCACCCTGTTTAAGTATACCCAAGACAACCACACCGACTCCTTTCACGTTATATACGTTATCTATGTGGATAATTGGTGGCCCATTTCTTTTCACCGAAGATAAGGAATTAATACTTTCTTTAAGGCTTTCGATATTCTGCTCAACTTTGTATGAGGATGAAACGGTATTTTTTAGAATACTGTTAAGTATTTCCGTATCAACTTCGTAAGAATGAATGAGAAATCCTCTATCTAGTTGCAGTATATCCAAGGCTACTATTTGTTCTCCTAGAAACCTATCTAGTTTTTTAACATTTATTATTGAATATTCTGCCAAATTAACTGCAATAATTAATGGTTGGATCTTATCGGGATAGCCTGACGGAATTACGAATGTCATAATTTTGTCATCTTTTTTCTTGTCATAAATTGTTATATCACTTGATTGTCCTTTTTTTCCTAATTCCTTTGCAAAATCCGTTTGGCCAAGACAGACAAAATTGATACTTTCCACATGTGTTTTTGTAGGAATGTCTATAAAATTCATTCCTAATCCAGTTCTAATCCAGTTGATTGGTTATTGTAGGATAATTTTCAAGTTTTACGTAGCGTGAATATGAGCATTAGATTGATTTGAAATTTATATGAATTTAGATATTCTTATTCCTTCAGTCTAATAATAATCTAATAATAATCTAATAATAATCTAATAATAATCTAATAATAATTCTCCATTCAAAAGCCTGAAAAAGTTTTGGATGAGGAGAGGTCTGATCTGATCTGATCTGATCTGATCGTTGACAATTATGTAATATCTTGTACACCAAGTAACATACAGGTTTTATTATGGAATCTAATGACGCGGGGATGTTGGGCTGCTTGGACTTGGGCTATCGAAAAACATCTTGATGCTATTTCACATCAACGAGAATTAAGAAAGAAAATCTAGAAAGATCCCTGTTGAAATATAAAAAAACCACTCTAGTCAACTGACTAGATAAGAACATTCTTTAATATTTTTATTATTTTTATATACTTAATGTAATGGGAACTCAGTTCGTCTATTCCTTTGT
>JAATVR010000315.1 GCA_014523665.1 Nitrososphaerales archaeon TH526 | reverse complement strand
TTCATCTGTGGCTTCTCGAAACTTTCGGCATAGAACACCCCCACTTTCCTATTTCTGAATTGGGTAATGACGATGGCGAACTTTGAAGTCCCCCAGGCTACATCTATACCCATGCTTCTTCCAATCATCATGCTCGTGGACCAGTCCATCATTTCCTTACCTTCCTGCTGCGTGCATATTGCTGCTTCTATGTCTAGCGTATGAAATACATTACTAACCCTACCCAAGTACTTGAGGTTGTACTCTCTTTCAAAAGAAGGAGACGATTTCGCTTTCTCAATGTCTTCCCTTGTGTATATTCTGTCAAGGCCATATGTGTAGTCAAGAAATAAGCGCTTGTACAGACACTCACCTTCTGGTTCTCGTTCTATTTTCTCAAACAGACCATCCGGTGCATTTGGAGTACTTACCATCACTATCCATGGATTTGATTTAGCGATGTACCTTTCCGACACGTCCCTAGCATCCTGCTGCTGACCTGGAGGAAAGAAGTCTGCCTCATCTAAGTAAATGAATGACACGTCTTTAAGGCCTCTCATTGAGTCTAAGTGATGGCTGGGGTAGGCCTCGATATGTACGCCATTAAGTTCGATGACTGTTTCTTTGGTATCAAATGTGGCGCCCAGTTCATGAAATAATCCTTTCATCCTATCGATTAAGGTTATGGCTAACTCAATGCGGGGCCCTGTTACAATGCACATCTGTGAATTTCGGAAATTAAAATTCTTAATTAAATTAAAATTCGGAATATTAATTTCAGCAAAACATAACCAAGCCATATACCGTAGCATGAATTCAGTGACGCCTAAACCAGTGGCTTTCTTAATCCAGACGTGCCTATTATTCTGCAGTGTGTCAAATAGCAATTGTTCATAATCAAAATAGTGGATATGGTTGCCCGTTCTTTTGTGGGAGGCCAATTTCGGTATTGAAATTGCGGCCACAATTGTGCGATCGCAATTGCTGAAGGCCATAATTGCCCGAAGGCAATAATTGGGGTTGCTTCTGCCAATTATAAAACGGTAATTCTTTCAGTAATTCAAACTGCTGTACGTTGGTACTTCCTAATTGTAATTCATACTTATCCAGGATTCTGTTTAGATTCTGCAACGTCATCTATTACTACTTCTTTGTTTTGTTGCGTCAAACCCCTCTACCTAAACCATTGTCGTTATTATGGATATGTCTATCAACAAACTTAACTGCCCTATCTACAACTGTGGCAGAGGATAGCATATCAATTCGCATTGCACAACAATCTTTAATCAATGCCCTAGATTGCATCAATTCCCTATTATCCTGTGGCTGCAATGCCCACATTTCTTTAACAATTAGATTAAGAGCGTCCAAACAATACTGATATTCGGCCGGCAGATATTCATCGATGTAGTGCTGGATGCTATTCCTAGCCTGCTGCCTTAAATACTTCAAATCTCTGTTGACATCAGTCAATGGTATTTGAAGTTCAGCAGCGATTTCTCTCTGAGTATGGCCTTTTGTGGTATACTCTCTAACCTTGTCTCGGCGCCATTGTAATCTTTGTTCCACTTTTCCGTTCAAATGTTCCACTTGCCAGAAAGTTATTGTATTATCTAGTTGTTATCCCTTTTGTCCGTCCTCAAACTTCTTTTTCTGCTTCTTCTCCTAGACTTGGTTTCTTTGGGAATACGTCAATCATTCAGTGTTGAGCAGAATTTCAATAAATATACAATACCCCTGTTCCATTTTGTAGGGTCTGCACAAAGTATTGTACAGTACTTAAATGTACATCTCCAATGAAAAAGGACCCGGGCTCCATCATAAAAGTCGTTAGACCAGTTTTTTTGTCATAATTCATCGTCTTAAAACCTGAACTACCTCCAAGATATTCTATCTTTGTAAAAATATGTGTGCCATTATCAGTTTTTATATGGATTGGTTTTCCAGAGAGACCAACAGATCCAGAGTCATTATGGATATATACCCAAACCTGGTTGTCAGACACAATATCATAAATTCGTCCACCTTGAAATCGGGTCAAATCTATCTTCGTAGGAGCAAGAATATTGTATTTAGTATCATTACTACCAAATGACATAGACTCGTCCTTTTGAATTAGCGCTGACAGTATGGGTGGGGGAGGTGAATATGGTTGCTGCACTTGCATCTGCGTTGTAGGTTGCTGGGCCTGCTGCTGTTGAGCCCCTGGCTGGGCATTAGCGTTTGGACGTAACGACGCAGACAACAAAGTCAACAGAAGAAAGCACACTATTAACACCGCCAATTTCCTGGATATTGGGTCAGCAATTATCACCCCTAACTGCAAACTATAAGCAATCTAAAGAGAAGTATTATGTAAACATTCAGAAAAGAGATTACATAAGTAAATCCTTCCATTATTTAGCGCAATCTGGACATGTTTCATTTTTTAGTTTTAATTATATTCTTATCGCGCTTCGGACCCAGGCATCGTCATAATACAAATCATTATTAGTCATTCTTCTGCTCCTCCCGTCTTTCTGAGCCTATCACAATTTTGGAAATTATGATACAACGACAGTTCCTATCATCTGAGGGTGAAGGGTACAGTGGTAGGAGAATATGCCAGGCTGACCAAGGGTCAGACTGAACGTGGCACCAGGACTTAACATGCCTGAATCAAAGATTCGTTCAGAACTCAGACTACCGGCTGATCCTGATGTGACGGTATGAATTTGGGTATCGTAGTTGGTCCACATTATTCTTGTCCCTATATTCACATATAGCAGACCTGGTTGAAAGGCCTGGTTTAGTTTAGTTGCTGCATCTGGTACAATTGAAATTGGAATGGTCTGACCAACTAATCCACTAACACATTGAGGATTGTAGTTTGGATAATAACAGTATAAGTAATAGGTCTGTTCCATCCAGACCTATTTAATAGAATAGTAACTGACCTTCGGAGTTCACTATGGGTACGAAGTGGCGGAGGCACTTATGGGGATGATAACATAATAAGACCCCCTAAAGAGACTCTAATTTTGGGGCGCAAAAGACGTAAGAGGGCTTCAAAAGCAGGATAGTGTCATGCTATATGCCAGATCGGTTTACAGAGACACATTTATTATCAAACCGAATTTTCCTGTAATTGAGATGTCTGTTTCAATAACTCTATCTCTTTCACAACATATGCCAATTTGTCTGATAGTGCTGAAATTGCACCCGTATTCATACTGTCCCTCTGTAGAAGAACATTAATCTGTTTGTCTTTCTCTGCCAGTTTGTGTTGAATAGTGCATTCCTGTTCTGCAACTTGTTTTCTTAATCTGTTTTCTTCGTCTATGGTCAGATCATTAATTACTGAAACATAGCCCTGCATCCTATCATTTCCTTCTAATACTTCTTGCCATGTTGGTTTGTAGTAAGAACCCTTTAACCCAATATCGTGTCCCATACATACCTCGACATATAATTTGTCCATACCATTTGAGGTACAGGTGGTGTCAAAATATTTACGAAAACCATGAACTAACATTATCTCATGTTTTATCTTGCCACTGTGTAGGCCCTCGGTCAAATGTTGCACTAGCCTAACGCCTAGGTCGTATGACAGTTCTCTGATTATCGAGGTGACTCCAGAGAGGGTTAGTCTTTTTACATTATTTCTAACTTCAAATGAATCTCGAATGTCAAATTCTTTTCTAAATAATATAGAATTCTCGGTCATTTTTTCACCTAGCCTTTCCCGCCATGCAAGGTAATCGTCTATGTATTTGCGGCTCTCTGGTGTACAATAGGTATAATAGAGATCGTGGCTCCTTGCGTAGACTGTGACACGGTAAAGATTGTATTTTTCAATAGATAATAGGTCCTTAATGCGGAGGTCAATAATTCCTCCTTTGCGCATACCAGAGGACATTAACAGAGAAATGATAGCCTTGTCTCTGAGCGACAAAGCGTTGTCGATTAGTAATTTGATTTCCTGGCGAGTATAGGGTCTGTCATACTTTTGTTCTTGCTCGTCTCCCTTGAACTTATTTATCTTACTCCAATTAATGTTTAAGACATCGTTCATATCGTAGAAGTGTTTGATAGCCGATACGTGGCCGGCAATGTTTGACCTTGCGAGGTTTTGGTCGCGTAGATGCATTACAAATTCTATAATTTGGTTTTGAATCTGTTTCTGTCCGTTATCCTCTGGACCTGTTAGGAGGTCATCAAACTCTTTCTTGCCAACGAACCGCATGAAATCAGTTAACCAGCGCACATACTGCCTTTTGGTTGCTTCTGCTTTCAGGGAGTTTATGAAATAAGCGAATGATTTAGATTGTTCCTGTCGCGCACGTTGCACAGCATGCTATATAAAGATCTTGTATTTATACGTCTTATACGTGACGACTAAATGTTTTTTCAAGCCACCTACGAATATTGAAGGCTCATTATTTAAAGAATGTTCGAAAAGAAGGGTTAGCTTAAAAAGTTTAATTAACGTTCGATAAATCCAAGCTACAATTTTGTGGTATAGCGGTCCCTTATTTCCGATTAGAGAGACATTATGATGGTTCTTGAGCCGATCTTCTACTGGATGCTAAAATGAATTGATCAGCTGTGATAACGTTACTTCGCCCTAGAAATTGAAACTTCTATAGTTGATACGTTACGTGGCTTTCCGTCTTCTGATGAAACTATTTCAGTTCCTATTTTTACCGGTCCGATCTTGTATCCTAATGTATCCATGCGCTTAACAATGATTTGTGCTACATCAACAGCTCTGGTGATGCTTTTCCCTCTTGCTTTAATAACAACTATGGGTTCATTTGCCAATTGTACCAAAGTTGCAGTTACATAAGTCATGAGAGGTTTTTTGCCTATGAAGACCGCATTTCTTGGCTTGCTTCCATTACTACCCGGTGTTGACATCTTTTAACTCTATCCCTTGTATTACTATATATAATGTTATTGCGACCCGATATCAATGCTATATTTCTTAATTATGTCCTTAAAATCATCTGGATGTTCCTCAATTTCGTTCACCACTTGTTTGTCACCAATCTCATAGCAATGAAGAAAATTCTGAGAATCCTTATAGAATAAATAGACTATACCATCAAAAACACAATGATATAATTCTTCAACTTGCATTTCCTCCAATTTCAAAACTATACCTTCGTCATCTGGCAATATAGGATCAGCCACTGTTTGCACTGTAATCATCATTGTGACATTTATGCATAACCTTTACGTCTGCTTTATAATTTACCATGCGTAAGAGTGAAGCAGAGGAATCGAATGCGAAACGAATATCCCTGACCCAGAATATCATCAATTTAAGCGGATGACTCGGAAATGAGTGTCCAACAAATCAAGGACTATTTAACGCTTGTTAGAGTTCCAAACCTCTTTACACTACCATCTAATGTCCTAGTTGGATACCTTTCATCTAATATATACAACGTCATAGAAATAAATACCATAATCCTTGTTATCTTAAGTTCTGCTTGTCTGTATGCTGCGGGTGTGATCTTTAATGACATAGCTGATAAACAAACAGACCGAAAGGAGCGGCCTAACCGTCCAATCCCATCTGGGAGGATTACACAGAGAAGTACAATTATTCTGGCATTGTTACTCTTAGTAATATCGATCACCATTAGCTATTTCATCTCTACTGCTACCTTAATCATTGTGCTTATTCTTATTGCAACTATTGTCATTTATGATTTTGTGTTAAAAAACTCCTTATTGGGTCCTGTTGCGATGGGCGTTACCCGATTACTTAACATTCTCTTAGGTGCCAGTCCAAATCTGAGCCATTTGATTGTGGGGCAATTTGATTATGTGTTATACAGACTATTTCTAGTTTGTATCTCTGAGTTTGTATATGTCACAGGTATTACAGCTCTCAGCAAATATGAGGCTAACAAAATTCCTTCGTTTCAATTAGGATGGTTTCATGCCTTACTTTTTATTTCGCCTATAATTATCGGCATTTATGCTGCAAGTATTGGATTCTTCAATGACACTACATGGATCTACCTCTTTATTTTTGGTAGCTTTATATTATTCATGTTAAAAATAGCTACTTCTTCAAAGTCTATGATGACAGATTTGACCCTGCAGAAAATAATAGGCTTGTTGATCGTAGGAATCATCATTCATGATGCAGTTTACATCGGAGGATCTTTAGATAGCTGGTATCTGGGGATGTGTACTTATGTGTTGCTGGTTCCTACGATACTATTGGGTAAGAGGTTTTATGCTACATAATTGCAAGGTAGCAGAATATTGGATTTGTTGTTTCTGTTAGTACCTACATTCCATACTCCATCTCATACATAATACAGAACCCTCTCCACTATCGAATACTTGCGAGAGTAGGAATTGACCAAATCAGGAAAACCTCTAGGCTGTTTTCAGAGCTTGCATGTATTTTCATTAAGATAGGCGCTCCACCCGCCGTCTACTTAGCATGAAACAATGAATGTATAGTAGGGTAACAATACAATTGGTACCGATCGGCTGACAAGCCGGAGTTTAGCACGCCAATTTCAAGTTGTGTCTAGTCCAAATTCACTCTCGAGTCCCATGATACTTCTGGACAGAACCAACCCCGATGAGTTTGGCCTAAATTCATAGTAGAAGCAATCAATGCAAGAAATGGAACAGCTTTCCCCGTAGGGGTTGACATTCCATTCTATTACAATATCATAAATCAATATGATACACAACAGTTTTTTGTCCATCCTGAAGGAAATTTTCAGTTGACCCATCGAACCATTACAAGGGAATCTAGTATCAAAGCGCAGTGACCCATATACAGTTCAAATCAAAGATTTACGCTTATATAGCTGGTTGGCTAGTTAGATGGTAGTACTGGTGTTGCATCTTTTACAGCGACTTTCGTCAGCCCGGACATTCTTTCTCACGCTGGGAATTGTATTTCTCGTGCCATCTATATATTGCGGAACCCAGGAAGACACCCAAGGAGTAGATGATGTTTCTCCTGGATCTAAAACGCAAAATATTACGCTCACCGCACTGCTAGAGGATCAGGGCGACCCAACAAGGTGGAAATCGTTAATTGAGCCAGCGATGCAGAAGCTCATGGAACGACACCCAGATGTAGATGTTGAAATTAAGTATACAACATCTCCATATAATGAAACTAGACTCAAGATATTGTCTGCTCTTGAATCCAAAGCTCCTGTTGACCTCATTACCATTGACCAAATTTGGCTTGGGGAATTCGCAGGAAAAGGATTGCTCTCCGATCTCTCCAATTTCACTGAAACCTGGGGCCGTCAATCGGATTGGTATCAGACAAACTGGGACGGCGGAATATACCAAGATAAGGTTTACGGTATATGGGCGTGGACTGACGTAAGAGGTATATGGTATTGGAAGGACATGTTAGAGGAGTCCGGAGTTGACCCACGATCTCTGATGACATGGGAAGGTTATATAGATGCTGCAAGGAAGTTGAATTCAGTACTTAGACCTCAGGGGATCGAAGGTGTTCACTTAACTGGAGCTAGTCACTCTCCTGATCTTTGGTACCCCTATCTTTGGATGCTAGGAGGAGAGATCGTAACCATGAAGCAAGGACATCCTATGAAGGGTGCTTATTGGTATCCGTCATTCAATGGCACCGAAGGTGTCAGAGCTCTCAATTTCATAAAGGAGCAGATAGATGCGGGAATATTGCCTCAGAAACATCATTTTTGGGGTGAAGAGTTCCTCAACAGGAAATTCGCAGTAATGATAGAAGCGTTACAACATCACATACCAATAACTACACCTCTCAATCGAACTTACTTTGAACAAAATGTGGGGTTCATTCCCATGTTCCCGGTTCCGGACCACGGCACTCGGACATCCACGTTAATGGGAGGCTGGGAGTTTGGGGTACCTATGACGTCTGCTCACAAGGATCTAGCATGGGAACTGATAACCATCATGCTAGAACCAGGAATGCTTGGACCATATTTGACAAAACATGCGAACATGCCTACCCAGATTCCAATTGGTGAGGGTCAATATTCTCTGGAGCCAAGGAAAGTAGTACCCTATTATGATCCATTAGTATCCATGATAGCTAAAGGAGATACCAGGCCAAGCATTCCAGAATACCCACAAATGGCCGAATTTATCAAAGAGGCGCTAGACGTTGTTTATTACGGTACGAAGAGTCCACAGGAAGCTTTGGATGATGCAGCTGAAAAATCCGCTAAGGCATTGGGTTGGTAAGTGTGGGCTAATTTGGACACTAGAGGAATCACATGGAGATCTGGATCTAAGTAAAATATGTGTGGTTTTCGAAGAGGTTTGCATCTTACAGACGTCCGCAGGTATTCCTAGACATCTGGTCAGCATCATTTTTGAGGTCAGCCAGTAAACGATCCAACTCTTCATAACTTCTCTCCTTGCGATGGCGTCGACCTTCGTCAGTATTACTATTATCACTCATTCCTACTAGGTCTAGAAAACCCGGGCAATTACTTTATTAATGCAAGAGCTACGGAGACACCCGCCTATATCAAAAAAATAGGATTCTGGTACGTATTATTACGATTAACGGTCATTTATTCGGTGGTACGTCTCGATGATTCTTAGTTCTTCTTTTATTGTTCTTGCTGTTGCTGCTGTTATTGTTGTCGTCGCTGCGAGTTTGTCGTTGTTGTTGCTGCTGCACAAGATCCATACGTTTGGCTCACTCACCAGTCCTACACATCTGCTTCATTACATTTAGTTATAGCGAGTCAAGATTCATAAATAAAAGGGTATCAGTGTCAAAAAAAAACAGTCTAAATACTATCGAAGAGGTCGTCATGACTCGTAGCATCTTTATCTAGGTATCCTTCGCCATTCTCTACTTCTGTCCTCAATGCGGTGATAGTTTGTTGAATCGTGGATGAATGGCAACCACTCCATCATTGTATTCTAGCATCTGCTTCCAATGGGCTAACATGTTTTTGTGTTCGTTCGAGAAATGGACAGGGATTAAGAACTTGTCCTGAATCGCTGACTTTAGAGTGAAGTTAGTGGGCTCAATATGTTGGTTGAGGTAGGCTATAGTCTGTTCGTAGTTTACTGGCTCGCCAGGTATCCTATCCTTTAAGGCCCTTAAGAATGAGCGGTTAACACCATCAACACAGAT
Source organism: Nitrososphaerales archaeon TH526 (assembly GCA_014523665.1). Classification (GTDB taxonomy): domain Archaea; phylum Thermoproteota; class Nitrososphaeria; order Nitrososphaerales; family Nitrososphaeraceae; genus TH5896. Next base: position 979 of record JAATVR010000315.1, on the reverse strand, counting down.
ACGGCACCTGTTATCAAATGATATCGGGTACTTATCTAGCAAGGACATAATAGGTTCTATCATCTCGTTAAAGTCTGGTCTAGGATATTCTTCAGCATGCAGCACGTTAGCCTTACCTCCAATCAACTCCGTGATTCATACACCAAATGCAGAAGAACCAAAGCCTGGGTCTAGTCCGACAGACTTCTGAGTGTATGTATTGAGCGCTTCTAGATTTTCTCCCCCCTCTCCATTACTGCGTCAATATCGTTCGTATGAAAGACATTACCGATTTAGCCTAAGTATTTGAAATTGTATTCTCATTCAAATGAAAGTGATGTTCAGCCATAGAGAGAAGAAATTATTAGTTATATCCATTTTTAGAGACGGAATAACAATTCCAAGCCTTTTAAACAACTTGGCATTAGTTCCAGGTAAGCAAGAAACTCCGTGTTCAAGTATTAACATAGTGCTCGCAAACTGATTTTATGAAGTACTACTCTTTGGTAACTCGTAGTTAAGACAAGCGAGCCTAAACGCATCCAGCAGATCATTATGTGATGTCTGTTGCCTTTCTAGTTTCCAGTCATCCATTACTAATGCTGTTCGGAGTGACACTATCAGCTCTTGTAGCGAGGGATGTATTTTGATGAACCTTTTTGACATCAACCTATCGGTTTGCTCACACTTCATAAAGTGCGCAAAATTTTTCATATAGCTTTTCTTAGTGTGCTTCGAAGGTAATCCGCCCGTCACCGAATATATAATAACGTCCTCTTGTTTTTGAGTCAATACACCCCGTTGGCCTGAGATTATTAGAACGAGGTAATTAAAAAAAACCGAGCATAAACTACCGGTTACTATAATAATTGGTAGGGCACCAACGGGATTGTAGGGCTCGTGGCGCAGACTGAACAAAGGACCGAATGTTCAGGCGTAAAATGGACAGCGCGGACGCCTCCTAAGCGTCAGGCCGAGGGTTCAAATCCCTCCGAGCCCG
>JAATVR010000026.1 GCA_014523665.1 Nitrososphaerales archaeon TH526 | reverse complement strand
TGCATTGGGAGTGCTAACCATTATTATATACGGGGAACTTTTTGCAATATATCTCTCAGATACATCACGAGCATCCTGTTGTTGTCCTGGAGGGAAAAAATCAGCCTCATCTAGATAGATGAATGTCACATCTGTAAGTCCTCGCATTGCGTCTAGGTGATGTGACGGGTATGCTTCGATATGCACACCATTTAGCTCGATCACTGTCTCTTTGGTGTCGAAGCTAATTTTTTGAGCGTGATTTTGAGAGGATCTAGCTTCAGTAAATAATCGCTTCATCCTATCTATCAGTGTGATTGCTAACTCTATCCTTGTCCCGTTACAATGCACATCTGTGAACCTCTGAGTGTATTATCCTTCAAACATAGCCAAGCCATATACCGCAGCATAAACTCAGTAATGCCTAGGCCAGTAGCCTTCTTAATCCAGACGTGTTTGTGCTTGTGCAGTGTTTCAAATACCAACTGTTCATAATCGAATAAAGGAAAGGGTTGGCCATTCTTCTGGGGTAGACCTATGGCGTGGTTGAAGCTGATTGCCTGAGCGTGATTTCGACCAGAGCCAGCTTTGTGCTGCCAATCATAGAACGGTAAACCTTTCAGTAGTTCGAACTGTTCTAAGCTAGCGCTCCCTAATTGCGATTCGTACTTATCTAGTACCTTGGATAGATTCTGTAGTGTCATCTTCTATTGTTACTTTCTTGCTTTGGTCTGTCAAATCCCTAGGCTGAATACGATGATTCTCTACAAATGTAATGGCCCTATCTACTATAGTAGCAGATGATAACAAGTCTAGCTTCATAGCATAGCATTCCTTCGTGAGAGATAGTGCTTGTAGCTTGTCTCTTCTACTATTAGCACCACCTTCTGATTCTGCCGATGCTGCAGTACTCCATGATTCCTTCATAATGGCAGTAATCCCTACCAGACATTTCTGGTACTCTGCAGGTAGCTTTTCATCTATATACTTTGAAATGTTCTCCTTAGCCAGTTGATTAAGATAGGCAATGTCTCTATGTGCAGTAGCGGGAGAGATTTGCAAGGTAGCAGCAATCTCTCTTTCGCTGTTACCTCTACTGCTTAGTTCCAGGATTTTGTCTCTTCGCCATCGAATTTCTTCTTGTTTCATATCTGACTGTTTATGCTTCATAATCCCAAGCTGATTATGATATCTGTTTCGGTTTAGTAAAGTCTTACTGCATAACAAGGCACTATATGATAAAAAATAATAGGCTTGCTCTTCCTTGGATATCCATTCGCTGCCTTTCCCCTTAAGGCGTTTCTTGATCATGTAACAGCCTTATTCTTTGATAGTGAAAACCTGTCGTCTTTGATGTATCGTACCTTCTCTCCAGCTATACGTAGTACTATCGTTCTAGCTACTGCATATTCGCTGTCTCTAGAATCCTGCTTAGTAAAGCCTCTTCTAGTCAAAAGTTAAACATATGTATGTATTGGAGTTCAGTATTATTAAATAAATGCTCTACGCTATCCCTTGCTGAATGTAACAATCTGGCAATCGTTAAAGATCGATTTGATGTCGAAATCGTTACCCTTGTTCTTATAGATATTTTTCTTTCCCAGGAAGATCTCGCCAGATATCGCGTCATCGTCAGTAAAGATCCTACTATTATCTGAATTTACTTGCAACGATAGCAGTCGCCTTTCGCGGTCGCTGTCCTTCGAATTCTTGTGATGGTCGCCATCATCATCGTTATCATCCCCACCGTTATTGTCTTTTCTGTCATTATTGTCCGATGGCTCTATCTTGTTATTCTTATCACCATCGCCACGCTAAGTCGTTGTTAGTACAATACACACATGCCTCATTACTATGTGAGCCTGTATGGTTATAGAAGAATGTAATACTTGAATGTTTAAGAATAGCATTATAGGGATATTTTCTATACTTTCAGCTTCTATGTTCCGGAGAGAATCTTATTGACGATCTTGGATGGGGACAACGGGTTCCATTCGACTTGATTGTTATAAAAGGTAGCGAATCAGTGCATTTTTGAACGGTTTGAATATCAAAAGGGATAGAATCATTACGTTACTAGAGATGGAAAAGAAGATTAACGATGACAATGGCTAAACTTTTGACGTCAATATCAAAACTGACGGACCGGAGTGCCAAAACTGCAAGGACATCCTGAATGCACCAAACAGATCATCATGCGAAGTAGCCTCCTTATCTAATATACCTTCACCATTCTCAACTACAGTCCCAAGTGCAGTGATTAACTTGTTGAATCGTGGATGAATGGCAACCACCCCATCATTGTATTCTAGCATCTGCTTCCAATGGGCTAACATGTTTTTGTGTTCGTTCGAGAAATGGACAGGGATTAAGAACTTGTCCTGAATCACTGACAAACTCTATCCTTTTTTCATTGTCAACTCCTTGAGGCTTTTTTTCAGACTTTTCTTGATAATCTCGCGAAGGATGTGACCATTCTATGGCTCCATAAACAGATCAGTATTCGCTTTTGTTTAATACCGGTTAAGTGAAATCATAACCTTAGTTAAATCACATTTATCTTCTTCAAATAATATTTAATGCCAGAACTGCAGAGACATCCTGAATGCCTGGCCAACGCATTCATATAAACTATAGATGATACATCAGATTTAAGTAGCGAACCTATTCCACTGAATCCATATAAACCATTCAGCCGTCTCTTGTGATATCATAACAATGCAAGGGTTTGATTTGGCAATGCATCGCTAATGTGCAGTGTAGTAATATGAGTCCAACTACAAGAAATGCTATCGCTGTTATCTTAACCCTTTTGATCCTTGGATTAGGGCATATTTTTGTTGGCAGGGTGAAAAGAGGAGTAGTAATCATATTACTTGGTTTTCTTGGTGCGGTTGCTATATCATTCATAGTTCCATTTCCTTTCTCTCTCGCGTTCATAGCAGGTATCTACATCTTTGTAATATGGGATCTTTTCAAAATCATGCCTAAGGACGTGAGTTGTAAGGACTGCGGCAACTTGAATCCTGAAGGTTCAACATTTTGTGCCAAATGTGGCGCTGCACTCAAGGTTAATGATAGTAGTATGATGACGGTCGCTTGCCAGAGGTGTGAGAATATGAATGTCGAAGGTTCATCGTTTTGTTCAAAGTGTGGTTCTGCGCTAAAATAGAAGGAGAGTGTGTTACATAATATTTTTCGCAGTATTGTGTGACGTTAGTGCCAGAACATTAACGATAGTCTGGATGCATCCCGTAAATCATCATGTGTTATATGAGCATTCCTTCTCCACCCAGCCGCTAAAGGTCCCTGAAATGCTACCGGTAGCAGAGAACATAATACAGTCATTCCGGTTTATTTAGTCGACCGCTTCGACAGGCAAGGTATCCAGCAGATAAGTTAGTTGTGTCTTGGAGTTAAGATCACGTTCCCATCTTCGTGCTCGTATAAACAACAAGTGTAAGCCCTATCTCTGCGAATATTCTCATCTGGAGGAATCTCTTCCCTTGCCTTAGACCAGTCTATCCTGTAATCGTCATCGCGTATCTTATGGAAGAAGTGAGCAACTGCGGAGACATGCAGATTGATAGAACTATGCGATAGTTTTCGAACATCCCTTAGATAAAGGACATAATCAGTTACCATCTGCTTTATCATTTTAGGACTATACTCTTGCAGTGGTTCAATATCGGTAATCTTGTAGTGTGTTAGAAACTCGTTGATGTGGATAGTGTAAGTATACTTAGTATGGTTCGACAGGCTACCTGTAGTTACTTTGTATCGATAATATGATGAAGAGGGCTCTTCTACTGCTGTCGCTGCTGCTGTGGACGGTCGTTCGTGTTGCTGACGATGCTGCTGACTCTTTTCACCCACCACAGGTTTATCCAAGTTAATCCAGTTATTATAGATAGTATTCATAAGTTATAATTTGGTATCAAACTAACCCTCTAGCACGTTCATATTTCTATTCGATTTCTTTTGACAAATCAATGTTAGATTTCGAGCTCGGCAAAGCTGCCCCAATAGGAGAATTTAGAGTAAATTACTGAACTAACAAACATACTAATCTAGATAGATACCCATTATGCTGCATAGGATAACAATTTTAACCAGTGCCCATGTCCCACATGTGCATTCTATAGACCTTGCACATGTCAAAGTGCCCCCCATTGCTGATAAAGATATTCGCTACAAACATGGGTCATTTGTCGCAATCTGCAATTAATTAAAATTGAATGCAATAGTTTATTTTCGCCCCTTATCTATCTCAGGCCTAACGAACACTGAATCAGAATTCATAAAAAAGAAGTTGAACTTAATAGAATTGCCTGGCGAAGGTGGATTTTATAGGGAAACCTACAGATCTAACTTTCCTACCACTCACACATCTACTCAAAAAAACAAAATTAAAGTATCAAAAGATAGTATGCGCACTACAGTAACTTTGATCTACTTTTTGTTAGATGGCAGGGGTCACTTTTCTGCTCTCCATAGGCTTAAATCAGATGAAATTTGGCACTTTTATAGGGGAAGCCCTGTAACGATTTATGTCATTGACAATAAAGGTCATTTGACACGGATTAGGCTTGGAAATAATATCGAACATGAAGAGAATTGCCACGTCATCATCAGAGCAGGCTTGTGGTTCGGAGCAAGGGTTGACGATAGTTCGTCATTTGCACTTATTGGATGTACTGTTACTCCAGGGTTTGACTACAAAGATTTTGAGCTAGGCACAAGAAGTAAATTGATTCACATGTTTCCGAAGCTTAAAGCAACTATTCTGAGTTTGACTAACGAATAGTTCCCGAAAAACTAGGGGGTAGCAGCTAGCCACTCTCTGAGGAGTAAAGCAACCTACATTCATCCGAATATGCGTACCCACAACAATTTAAGATCGATTTTGCAACTATAATGAGGATGATGAGGATAGAATATGGTTAGGTTGGTCCAAATCGATAGGGCAAAAGAACTTCTCATGCTAGAAGTGCACAAGAGCGAAATTGAGGACATTCTGAATTCTATCGACGTGATGACTGAACGACAACAAAGATTCCTCCTAGAGAATCTTCCTGCGACTGAGGAGGATAGAAGAAGAGTCGATAGATTCAAGCACTTGAGAGAAGATTTTCGGAAATTGTTGCAAAGTCCATAACTTGGTACGACGACATCATACTTCTTTCAGCTGCAATTCACCTAGCAAATGAGTACCTTAGAGATGTAAAGTGAGATAAATGAATCATGAAAAAGAAGGTTAATGCCTAAAGTATCTTTGGACATGCGCACCGTAACATCAATAATCTAATAATGATAATGAAGCAAATACAGATGTAACGCAAGCTCTGACAGTAATCTAAATGACAAAATGCTTGCTAGTGTGATATATTCCAAGTTCATGTTTTTGCGACTGAGTATTTTTTTGAGAGCCAACTATAATATTTTCGCTGTTTATGTGAAAGGAGGGGAGATCAGCCACCCTAGCTGCTTATTCTTGATAGCCTAAATACACGTTGCCATTGAGCTCGATTTACCTGTCCTTATCTTAAGACTGTACGACTTGTTCA
>JAATVR010000314.1 GCA_014523665.1 Nitrososphaerales archaeon TH526 | reverse complement strand
ATGAGCGGACGCTTGTATTGGTTCGGTACCCTTATCGACAGGAATCATTCCCACAAATACAGTCGACATTAAATGTCCTCGTGGATCCCTATTTGGGTCGGAATAAACACCAAGGATGTCCATTAAGCAGATGTCTAGGGACGTCTCTTCATTTACTTCTCGCCTAGCCGCATCTTCAACTCTTTCTCCTTCATTTACGAATCCCCCTGGAAGCGCTAAGTACCCTCTGTAGGGTTCATTCCTTCTCCTAATCATTAGAATTTTTGAAGCTTGTTCAATGATAATGTCAACTGTGGGAATAGGATTCTTGTATCTCCTTGAGGACAATCTGAACGAATTATGATATACGTCTTAAATAATCTAGCTAATTATCTCATGACCGCGTCCGGTTACATGAGTAGTCTAGCTGGTCTGATATTGACCATTGGCTTTATATTGACGCATCTCTGATCGGAACAAGCTAACAATTCATCAAGTCCGCAAATCTAACCTGAATTAGCTGTCTTCAGCACTAGCAAATTCTACCTTCTTCAAGATTCTACTATTTCTCATTCGCGATATATACTTAGGATGAAACTAGAGAGTGCAAGAATATTGAAAATCTTGATTTGAATATAGTAAAAAAAAGATGGAATAATTTTTTACAAATAAATTTATCAAGGTTAGAGTCAGGAAAGTATTACGCTAGGCTACTGATTCATGGAATAGTCTTTTTTTCAGTTAGGAGATTTTGGAGGCTTGATATTTCCGTTCTTCTGATATTATGGGCATGTTAAGAGCCCAGGGAATCATCCCTATGAATTGCATATTTGTCGAAAATAGGATAAGCCGACTGGAATCTATGTGGTATCGAGAAGTCAATGTAACTACATTAGCTTCACCGAATAATGCTTGAATTTGGTAACAATATAATGACTTATATCTTTGGCTTATGAGGATTATATCATGAACAACCCAATATTTGAACATAATAATTTGATTATCGATCAATTTACTAAGCAAGCGATACCGTTTGCTAAAAAATCCAGTCAACATATCGGGGAAGTGTTTGAGAAAATCAACAGTCTTGTTCAAGCAAATGAAAATGATGTAGTACTTGATGTGGCCTCTGGCACAGGCTCACTGGCAGTTGAATTCGCTAAAAGGTGTAAGCGAGTAACTGGAATTGATATAACTCCTGCAATGATTGAACAAGCCAAAATCCTTCAGAAAATGAATCTGTTAGACAACATGAAGTGGGATAGAGGTGATGTATCACACTCATTGCCGTATGAATCAAATTCATTTTCTATCGTCGTTACCAAGTTTAGTTTTCATCATTTGTTGAATCCGCTTTCAGTACTTGTCGAAATGAATCGAGTCTGCTCTATCGGAGGAAAAATTATAGTAGTGGATCCAACGCCATCTCCTGAGAAAGCAAATTTGTACAATCAATTAGAACAACTTCGGGATCCCTCACATGTAAGATCGTTGACTATTTCTGAATTTGAAAGCCTATTTCAAAAAGCAGGGATATCCATTGTGAAACGAGGGTTCTATAGGATGAGAATTGGACTAGAGGATCATTTGCAGAGCTCGTTTCCTGATCCTACGAATATTGACAAGATTCGTCGAATGTTTAGTGAAGATACAAAGAAAGATGCACTAGGGCTAGAGAGTTACTTTGAAGGAAATGAAATTTACTTTTCATATCCTAATTCTATTTTTGTAGGACAAAAGACATGATATCTAACATGTGGTCCCAAGCGCTTCTAATGTCGTCATCGGATTTAAATTTCTTCTAGGGAATGCTCTGTTGAAGAGTTGGAGTGACTCAATGTACACCCCAAATTAACACAATATGGGTTTACTCAGAAGAATTTCAGTGCTGCAATTGCACGGCACGACAAGAATGAAAGCGATGATGTCACGAGCACAGTAGCAATGATGTGACATAGTCACATACGCCTTTTTAGGTCAGCACGTCTTGTTAGCACATTCGTGTTGAGATTATTTTTGAATTTGGACTAAAGGAAGAGACATTTAAGGATGTTTGACGGAATTATCGAGCAACATACTTCACACTTTCTTTCTGTTCAAGGATCGACTAGGAGAGCTTCGGTGGTGAAGATCTTGATTAAAAACTCCTTAAGTTAATGTTTTTTCTCAATGTGCGGTAGATTGAATCGTTTAATCCTTTTTAAGGTACTCAGTATATCTGGGTGGCAGATATAAGATTTTTTCAGGCTTAATTTTTAAGATCATTCTAGTCACAGTGGGAGAGTGAGCAGGATATTTGTCAGTATTAAGGTATTTCCTTGCAAGTTTATCAATATGTTCATTCGCTCCGCTTCTTGATTGTTCTACCACTTTCCCTTTGATGGTAACCATGCTATACGGGTTATCCCTTCCGTCAATCATCGATATTGATACTCGCGGATCTCTCGACACATTTTTTTGCTTCAACCTTCCTATTGCTGTGTTGATAATTACGAGCCCATGCTCTTCATCAATATCTATCCAAGTTGGGGTCACCTGAGGTGAGCCATCTTTATTAATAGTAGAAATAAACGCAAAATTTCGATCTCTAAAGAATTTAAGTATTGGTTCGCTTAGTATATCTTGTGAATTTACCTTTGTCAATGCCGAACCTCGATACGTTACCTCGGCATATATTTCTTGCAAAGTACCTGATTAGCCATGAATACCAGTTTTCGAGAATTATGTTTTAAGATTAAGAGTTCAAGTCTAATAGAATATTTAAATATAACTTATCACTGGAACAATGTGATGAAAATTTACGTTACGGGTTATGTAACGGCGATGGTTGTGGGGCTCGTTGCTGCACTCTCACTCAGTCCAATCGTGTCAACAAATCAGCAGGCAGATGCCACGCTTACTCAAAGTAAAAACGTTGAATGTGGCGGAGCATTGCACACTCAGAATTTCTGTGACGGATATCATCTGGGAAGAATAGACTGTCAAACCGGTCATGACTACCGTGGTGGACATTCCTCACACACCAAGAATTGGAGAGACGGGTACAAAGCTGGTTGGTACGAGGATGGATGTCGAATTCCATGAAGGTAATGATGATGAGAGCATATGAATGTGAATAAGAGATTCGGATCAGTCGGATCAGTTTCGACGTTAATGTGCTGCATAGCATTTGCAGCTGTTGGTATCCTATCTGCTCCAAATGGTGTATCAGAAGGGTTGGAAGTTCAGGCACAAGACTCCGCAAATGGTAACCAAACGATTGATCTTATGGTGGATGAGCTGTTGACCGACTATCCGGTACTGAGCGAACTGACGCAGGAAAATATTACTGGACAAATTGAGTATTTGAATTCATTAAACAGTTCTGAATCGGTTCAAACCTTACTTGCTTTGAACGCCCTAGGAAATCTAGTGGAGCTAAGGGATTCTCAGTTGCTAGCTTCCCAATCAAACCAAACAGCTATGGGGAATAGTACTGGAGTACGGTGAGTTCTCAAGCTCAGAATTCGACGTAAACCGGCATCCAATCTTTATTTTTTTACCATTAATTTTGTCCCTCTCTCACTGCTTTATCTTAATGCCGCTATGCGACAAATCAGTGACAAGATTCCGACTGCAGACAACCTTTGCGTTATTGGCGGTCAAATAATATTTATTTTGATTCCTCAATTTTGAAACAAAATTAGTGACATTTGGAATAAAATTCCCCATATGCGCTTAAATTATGCCATTTCTTGAATTGGATGAGTGATTCGAATTTAATTAGAATGCGCCTGAGTAGATGCGACAAGAAAATTAGAGTGGTTGTTATAAGATCAATTAGGCAATCTTCAAAAATAGAATAACAAATAAACAAATCCTCTTGATAATCTTGGAATCTTTGCTAATCAAGCGGAACTGCTGTATTATATTCCTAAAATTTTTAAATCTGACCCTTCATGTTAATGTTCAGGAATGGCCAGTATTATCTTTACTAAAATTTAGTTCTGTTAACCTTTACCATTTTAACTTTGCTAAAAAGCCATTTCGTTAACTAAGTTAAGCATGCCATAAATAATTCGTCCCTTAGAATAATGGTAGTTAATACACAAGAGGAAGTAATGTTTAGAAATGAAAATATCCAATTTTCTAAGTAGAAAAGCGAACTCGAATGATCAGCCTGGGACTGAATTGTCTATACCTTGTAAAGAGTGCGGAATGAAATTCACAGAACAAGAGAGATTAAAAAAACATAGAAAAATTGCTCATTCTGGCAGAGGCGAAAGGAAAAAACCTTCCTCTCCTTCATAGCTATTGTTTTTCCCATCCATGTAACTCATAAGCCAAGTTATCTGAGGTAAGTGACATTCCACTTTTTTATTCACCAGCTAAATCTCGATCATTGACCCATGTACAAGATGTTACTACTTTTTATGGGCACGTACTGTTTTCTGGACAATGTTTAGGTATGCATCTTGGTTCTCGCTATGCCTCGTTGTCAACTGGCATTAAATTGTTCCACTGCTCATTAAATAACATAATCTTGCACCGAAGATTCTTGCTGTTTTGAAGGCTGTTTTATGGGGTTCCCATGGCTATTTTCTTTAACTTTCTATTTTCAAAGTACTCTAGGGCTCTAACCACCACTAGAGATTTTGCCCTAAAATCAAGATACTTCCAATCGTGATTAACTAAGCTATCAATGATTTACCAATTTAGAGATGATTCACTTGTTTTATACTGTGGATATTCTCATGGAGTCTTTTCCATTTATAGCACAGCCAAGTAATATGCCAGAAGGAAATACATACACATCTTTCAAGTTAACACGAGTATTTTTTAACATGACCTATCATGATGCATCCAGCTAATACTCCTTCTATCATTTCGGTTGGTAATTTCGATCCCTTTTTTGCAAACCCATGAGTACATTCATTTCCAGTTTGCCACCTCCATTACCTCGTGGAGAAAACTATTGTTTGATCTATCACCTCCTATGACAGGTCGATCACCTGCTAAATCAGATCGATGGGCAACTTTTGGACAAGAGTGTCATGTATGCGAAAAAAGGTGTACAGATTCCTGAGTTATTACAAATTTGTATACAACCATTGTATACAGACCCGCTTGTATACAGCCGTTCAGTTGAGTTCACGCTCAACATACTGAACGACCCAAATTGAACGGCATCGTTCAGAACACTTTTCAATAGTTTCCCTAGAGGGATTCGTTCAAGGCGTTCAATTAGCGTTCAATTAAGTTATATGCTAGAACTTGTAGGCAGAGGCTGTATGTCATCAGCAATTTTACCCCCCTAAGACTATGTTCAATATGGTGTAGGCTAATGTCTATGGAGTCAAAGAATCACGGCACTTTCATTCGATGAATTTAATTAATTGTTCAGAATTTCGAATATAACTGATTATAGAATGGTGTTAAGTAGGCCAGATCGAATAATATCAACTCTGGCTAATGAGAACCCCTCTTTGATGACACCGACTTATCGATATCTGATCAAATCAGTCATCCGGACACGTCATCTCTCTTATAGCCAGATAACGCTCATTCAGCTCTTTAGCAAATTTGACTATTTCATCTAACGCAAATCTTGACTTGGGAAAGTGCCAGTAGAGGCAAATATGTATCTTCAGAAAACTTTCTCATAGGAAGTACTTCTTCGAAGACTGCTCACTACGGGAGACATAGCGTCATAATTGTAAAGTAAAGTGGGGAACATATTATACTATATTGAAATCTACATACCAATCGATATATTAGAAGTACAATCATTTTTGCTAACTTTTGCTAACTTCGTTTGATTTCGGTTGTACTATTTGGATCGAGCAATTAGCCACACCTAGAACTATTCCATCACCCCACTAACAGACTCTATGGCGAAACCAGAATTGCAAGAATAATAATCATTATAAATCCACTTGTAACGTAAAAGCAAACCCATAAAATGCCTACCTGCATTTGTTATATTAAATGGTTGAATGCGATAACTGCAACCAACATGTGCTCGGTGGCATACTCGTCGATGTCATGAAGCATATCGAGGGAAAAGGCAGCGATATCCCTCAAAAGTGGTGTCTCAATTGCATTCGTGGAACAAGAGAGGAACGAGAAAGCCGAGAGCAGCAGGGCTAGGTCGTGATTGTTGGTTTTCTAGGCGTGATATTTATAGAACAACACTGTTATGGCCTAACTGCCAAAACTGCGACATCATAAATGCGTAAGATATTACTCTATCGTAATCGCTTCGTACATAATATAGAGATATTAGATTTCATATTATGAAATGAAAAGATGTTATAGATGTGGCTCGTCTTTTGAAGCAGCATCCTCTGGTGTACATGTAGACAGATTCAGCGAAGAAAAAAATGAGGTACAGACTCAAAATAGTGTAGAAATTATCTTTATGACATTAGGCAACCTCTATTTTTTTGTTACTAGTTTAAGAGAAATAACGGTCTCCCTATTGAAAGTATTAAAATCTCACTGGATATGTCAACGATGAGTCAAAATTAGTTAACATCAGTATTATACAGAACCATAATTAGCGGTTATATAAGAGATCCGTTGAATCGGAGTTTGAATTTATTTATAGATCTTCTCCCGCTACTTTATCATCGCATTTACCTTGATTTGATACATCATACTGTACATTGCAGGACATCTTTCTTGAGCCAATCTAATTATTTCTTGTAACTGTTGTTTGTCTGCATTTTCGCTTTTAGCTTCAATATGAAACTCAATTCCCTCAGTTATTGGTTTATCAGCTACGTCAAATGTTTTCGCAAAGTTGATATTACATTGAGTATTTACATTGAGCTTGGACAGTCGTATACCCCTGGATGATGCTATAGTTACAAATGTAGCAATGAAACAGGATGTAATTCCTGCAATACAATAGGCCATGGGTCCAAGTCTGTTTCCATTACCACCAAGAAATGAAGGAGAATCAATTTCAACTACTTGTTTTCCTTTCTCGTATGACAGCTCTGTTCTAAATTGATATCCTTTGCTAAAGTCAAGATTCCATTCGCCATATAATTTAACTGGTTTTCGCAAGGATGATTTCTCTTTCTTTCCGCTTTCAGTAGTCTCTGCTACTCTATCTAAATCAATATTATTGATTATGTTTGACACTTACTAATGAACAACTGATACAATGAAATTAAATATTTCTTAAGAATTTGCATTGCAGTGCAAGACAATATCGGCTACATGACACAACTTACTGCGGAATAAAGCTTGGTAAATTCATATGCAGATTATTTGCAAAAGGAAGGTGATAAGTACAAGAATGGTAGGTAACAAGAAAATCTTGATAATTGGGGGTGTTGCTGCTGGGACGAGCGCGGCATCAAAAGCTAAACGAACTGATCCTGATGCAGAGATAAAAATCATTCAAGAAGAACCTGTGGTCTCCTATGGGGCATGTGGCATACCATATGTCATAGAAGGGCTTATAGATGATTTCAATAGGTTAATAGCACGACCTGCGGAAAGATTCAAAAACAAATACAATATTGATATCATTGCAAATACTCGTGCTGTCAAAATTGATGGATTAAACAAAAAAGTATAT
>JAATVR010000313.1 GCA_014523665.1 Nitrososphaerales archaeon TH526 | reverse complement strand
TCCAGCTGATCTAGGAGAAGGACACGCATCTCCACGTATCGCTCCATTCTTCGTCACTTGTGTCAGAAATCTTTTCTGCCGAATTGCTTACAACTGTATCTATAGAAACGGCTCCACGGCTAGATGGAAATTCAATGCTGACCGAATACCCACTTAAATATCCAATGATCCTGAATTTGTAAGTAAACTCGACATCTGGAATAAGGGGAACTGCATAACGTCCCTATGGCTCTTCATCTGGTTCTAAGTTTAGAATCTCTGTTTTTACATTGGGAGAAATCTCAGCCTTGAGTGAATCTTGTAATTCTTCTATAGGTTTTGTTGAATTAGAGTCTGTATTCATAGGGTCATTAGGATCAGGAGTATACACAGAGGAGACCACTCCAGATTTGTCATCAGGATATACTGGTCTATTTGGGGGAGTCCGGCAGCAAACAGGTATTTATTGTTTCCAATGGTATAAAGTTACTTTTGATGACCATAAACCATGGCCCCTTATTAGACGTTGAAAAAAATAGCGATGTAGTTATTACCATCCCTCTAACAGAACGGAAAGGGGTGTGTTCCTTTCTCACTTTAGTATCCAAGTGCATTGTTAAAGTTATACCTAATGAAACTTTCTTAGGACTTCCAAATTTGGAATGTATTATCATGAAGAGAAAATGTTGAATTGTAATCGCATGTCCTGCAAAGTAATTATTCGTATTTTTAAGACACCTACACAGCGATCCATTTTCATTAGTATGCTTATTTTACAACATAACAGTTTAGCAAACCATTTTTACTGCTCCTTAGTTTTGGTATATGAATAGTTGGATGAGTTCATATGATGTTCCTTGTTCTTGCAAGCACAGGTTGAATATCGTTATCAATTTGGGGTCTAAGTTTATCGGTTTAACCCAACGCTCATGGATATCGATGCCGAACACGACGTCATCTTCTCGTTCTAAGGGGGTTTAGACGGCATTTTGAAAATTAGGACAAATCATTGATATCTGTACAATGAGCAATGTATTTTATATTGTTAGCATAACCTCAAATAAGAACTATAACTATCTATTAGAATAGTTTGCCTTATTCACCAGATTCGATGGAACTAAAGACGTTTTAAATAGGATTAATTCCGGATTTGATCTGAGCAATGTTGGTAAATGGCACTAAAAACTGGATCTCGGGCAATATTCTCCTAGTATATAGCAAATCTCTGGCATTAGACTAGACGTAGAACTTAAATACATGGAATTTGTATATAATATTGAAAAGGTGTATTTTAAGAGCACATATGTATGAAGTAACTTGTCGCCTTTGTGGGATAAGAGAACGTTTTACGGAAGAAGACGAAGCAGTAGTTCACGCATATAACCATGAGAGAGTATTAACACATAGTACCTCGAGTGGTTACTTTGTAAACGTGGATGAAGTGTAGCAATTAGACCTCTGCGTCCTTTTTTTTCTTTTTGTCTTGTTCTATGACGGTATTCTCTGCACGCTCCTGATGCATTTCTTGATTTTCAATACAACAAAACTTGATATCTCCTCGAAGACAGAAGTTAAATATATACTGGTAGTTTTATCTTAAGGCATGCCATCTCAGAAGCACATAATAACTGTTAGACGAGCTATTGAGGCCTTTAACACGGGTGATACGAGGGATGTTCAGGAGTTTATAAGTTCAGAATATATCAATAGAGAATCGCAACGTGCTAAAGATTCATACCGATCACAACTTAGGGGACCAGATGAATTCATAGATACAATCAAGAGTTTGCGCACCGCTTTTCCTGATCTTCATTATGAAGAACGTGAAATCATTTCCCAAGATAACAAAGTAGTATTCATTGCAAATGTGACTGGTACTCATACCGGTAATTTTTTCTTTGTTCCTCCAACAGGGAATAAAATCTCTTACGAAGCTGTGCACATACATACAATGGACAGTGATGGAAAGATAATAGAACACAAAGCGATTAGGGATGATCTCAAGTTTATGATGCAATTAGGATTGGTGAAAGCCGGATCTTTTGAGTATGAGAAATTTTTCAAGGCATGGAAGGAGATTGAACAATGATCATTAATAAAAAATCGGAATTCATCTTTAGCGACGAATATTTCAATTAAATTTAGCCTCGATTCTCTAATTGTATAATATCGTTATTGGTGGTAATTGTAGACAAGGTATTTCCATTTATGAATCGAGTATTTTACTTAGTGCTTTTACAAGATCTTCATTTTCAATTGGTTTTTGGATGAATAGATCTTTATCGATCGAACAATATTTCTCTTTTCTTAATTTGCTATAATACATCTCACTAGCAGTCAGAAAGCAAACTTTGACTTTATTATCTATCTTGTTGATCTCATCATAAAGTTCAAAGCCATCCATTTCTGGCATCTTAATATCCAGGATCAATAGATCATATAATCCGGCTTTATAGCTCTTTAATGCACATATAGAATCTTCGAATGGATCAACTTGAAAACCATTTTCTTCTAAAACAATCTTTAGAACCGAGATAACATCGATTTCATCGTCTACTAACATAACTCTTTTTTTCCTGTCATTA
>JAATVR010000312.1 GCA_014523665.1 Nitrososphaerales archaeon TH526 | reverse complement strand
CTCGGTATTTTGCATCTCGTAGACAGAAATACAATGGATTTGAGTGGTGGCGAATTACAAAAAATTTCGTTAGCAAGAACGCTCGTCACGAACCCCCGAGTAATACTGATGGATGAACCTCTTGCACATCTGGATCAACTTACTAGAAGGAGTCTGAAACTTGAGCTCCGGAAGATTCTTAGGAACAGAAAAGTACCGTCAATCTATGTAACTCATTTCGAAGATGATGTGTTCGCTCTGGCCGATAGCGTGTCCTTGTTGAGAAATGGGCTGATTGAGTATACCGGTACCATAGATTCATTTCTAACAAATCCAAGTGAAAGTCGTGTCCCGTTTCTATCTAGCATGTTTAGCGAGACCAATTACTTAGAAGGAGAGGTTGTGGAATCGAATGCCGGAATTACGACTTTCAAGATCGGTACGGATATGATAGAAATCCTGGGAGACTATACTATAGGTAATAGGGTAGGAATACTCTTAAAACCTGAAGATATAATTCTTTCAAGAGTGCCAATTAGAACAAGTGCTCGTAATATGATAAAGGCTAGGATAATAAAATTTGTAAACCATAACCCAGGGGTAATCGACATACATCTAAAGGTTGACAGACTGAATATGGTTTCCAGGATAACGGAGCAAGCTCAACAAGAGCTTCGACTTCAACTTGGTGACGACATATTTGCCATATTCAAGGCTTCGTCGCCTCAGATAGTTCGCGAAGAATAGGGTGTACTGTACTGGCAAATTGAGCCGTGGCAACAGATCATTTTATCTATCGTGATAGAGCAACTCTATGTTTTGTGTGATATTTGACCTCTCAACTGCTTGGGTCTTTTCTCTGTCTTTGAGCAACGAAGGTCATCATTAATATTATGAATTCTACCTTAACATCATTGCAATGACTGATTCAAGTGAGGTGAATTCCAATCTAGTACATCCTGGTCGGCTAAAGGATCCAATTTCCCAGCCAGAGCAAGAAACCATCATTAATTCGCTAAAAAACATAGACCCTGTTACATATCATTATTATTTTAATCTCTTTATGGGCAAGACGAAGGAGGGAAATGTGTGCTATTTTCCTGAAAGTTATAGGAAAGGCTATCAAGATTTTCTAGATGGCCGGAAATTGTTGATCGAATTGGAACTACTTGCTATAGGTCAATCCTCAGGTGGAGATTGGGTTTTCTTGCCGAGTTATTTCCAAGGAATCGATGCGGCTAGGAATGAATTGAAGTTTGCATTGCTCGCCGAAGGCCAGAGGCGACTTTTTGATGAGACTTCAAAGGCCGGGCAAGAGGTATTGAAACAATCGCAGTCATTAGGGAATATCGTTACTGAAAACACTAAGAATAGAGATGCTCTAACTTCTCTTCAGATTGGGTATGAGAATTTGCGTTCCGAAAATCATAATCTAAAGGAAATGGTCGAAAACCAGAGGGAATTTGTTGACAAGTACAAGAGAGAAACTGAGGAATTGAAAGCCCAGTTGCAAGAGGTCAGGACCATGCTCCAGGGGACCAGTGCACAACAAATCAAAAATTCAGGTACTGCTGTGCGCAGTAACGATAAGCGAGGAGAAAAGCGAAGGGGGGCTGCTCCCATATCATGATACTGTGTATCTGGTCATGTAGATATTCGATATTCGATATTCGATGTCCCAGACCCCTATTCTGAGGATTTGGATCTTCGTCAACTCGATTATTCCTGAATATTTCAGGAATTGCTGACAAAAAGTTACTTTACCTCAAATAATGCCTCCGGATGAACGATAGATATACAAGCTCTTAATACAAGCCCACCAAGTGATTTTGATACCTATCTCTATCTGAATATTCGAAAAAGACTAAAGCATGAGTGAAGTATGGTTTGATTGGTCAAGTCAGAAAAAACTTGCCATGATCCTGTCCAACCCTGGTATATCATTTCCTTCGAAATGCAAAATAGTGTAGTAGTTTCTACTTATCAAAAAAAGCTTTGACATTTGGTCTATATAGATAGTAAATTATTATGACGTTAATGATAATATGAAATATTGAACCAAGGTTCCCAACTACTATCGATCCTATTCCTACTATTATTCCAATTCCTGAAAGGATTAGCGTTAGTGTCCAAGCCCAACTCTTTCCATTCCATAGCCCGTAGGCCATCAGAAAATAAGCCAGCCCCAGAATGAACAAACCACTCCCAATGAAGATTCCAATTAGCGGAATCAATAATGTCCCAAGTCCGCTGGCAAGGAATGCTATCCCGCCCAGTATGGCAAGCACAGCAATTATTGTAACCCCGATCGGTCTCTGTTTGTACATCTTTGGTACCCGCTGTGAACTATATACAATCCAGAATATAACCAAATTGGAATTTTCTTCTCTAACCGAAATACATTGAATTAATGAACTTACGGATGAGATTCGAATGTAGGATGCCCGCTGTTGAAGCAGCCTAAACTGTTTGCCTTGATATTATCGCATTTTATCGGTTACCTTGGGCCACAGTAAGTTTTGGCCGAGAATATTGTGACGCTCAAATTAGATCTAAACAGACATGCTTCATTACATCATCCACCACGCATGAGGTTATAACAGGTGATTCTGAACTGTAATTTTCGTTCTCGAATTTTAATATTGAATTCATATTGATCTTCTGTTGTTTGTCCAGGACAAAGCTTAGGAGGACAATTGCGAAATGCAATCGAACTTGGTGTACTAGATCGGTTGTAGTGAAGGCACGCAGGGTCTGGAGATGAATGCCAACATCAATGGGGCAATCATGATGCACGTAATCCAAACCCGCTAGACGATTTAGGGTCATGCTTTCAATTGTCCATTGGTTGATATTGGATAAGTGTCAAGTTAACAATCAATGAAAAATTTTAGATTCTTGAATCTTGTAATACATTTTCAAAAATCATCTCCAAAATCTTAATGAATTTCATAATAGTAATAACAAATTCGGCAAAAAGATCAACAGAGTGGGTTTGGTTAGACACGTAGACATACTCAACATTATCTAACCAAATTCACTTACCGAACATTCAACTAGTGCGCTAGAGATACTAGATTATGAAAGATATATAGCTAAAATATATAAGCCATCGTGTTCGGTCAAAATTGTGCATAATAAATCCACGTCATTTCAAACATATGTGTTTATAGCAATTGCACTGGGCGCGTTAGGCCTTCACGTCGTACCAGTAAGTCAAATTTTCGCCACGTCATCAGCTGATTCAGCATCAGCTGCTTCAGGAGCGTCTGCAGCTTCGGCTGCTGCGGCAGGAAATGCGGCATCGGCAGCGGCTGCAGCGGCTGGAGCATCTTCTTCATCAGCTGCAGCAGCTGGCGAGGCAGCATCTGCGGCAGCCTCATCAACTGGAGCAGGATCATCTGCTGCATCAGCTGCTGGCTCATCTGAACAAGGGGCAACATCGGCAGCTGCTTCAGCTGCGGCAGCTGCAGGGTATTCAGCAGCGGCAGCTGCCGCCGCATCGTCAGACGGTGATGCAGCAGCAGCAGCAGCAGCAGGTGCATCGGCAGCAGCAGCAGCAGCAGGTGCATCGGCAGCAGCAGCAGCAGCAGCAGGTAGTGCCGCAGCAGCAGCAGCGTCATCTGGCTATGAATCAGCCGCCGCCGCCGCAGCAGCAGCAACATCTAACAACGGTGGATCAGCTGTTGCAACAGCAGCAGCGGCAGGAGGAGCTGCTGCAGGTGTAGCGGCCGCCGACGGCTACTCTTCTGCAGCAGCAGCAGCAGCTGCTTCTGGTCAGTCTGGTGCAGCTGCTGCCGCAGCCGGCAGCGCAGCAGCTTCAGCAGCAGCAGCAGGTTGTTCTGCAGCAGCAGCCGCGTCTGCTGCTAATGGTGCAGCAGCTGCAGCAGCAGCTGCAGCATCTTCTGGAGGTGGATCGTCTTCAGCGGCCGCAGCAGCTGCAGCAGGACAGGCGGCCGCCGCAGCCGCAGCATCGTCAGGGGGATGTTCCGTATCAGCAGCAGCTGCAGCAGCAAGTGCAGCATCTTCAGCAGCTGCAGGAGCTTCAGCTGCAGCAGCAGCAGCCGCAGGCGGATCAGCTGCAGCAGCCGCAGCGGCAGCAGCATCTGGCGGTGGTGGATCAGCTGCGGCGGCGGCTGCCGCAGCAGCAGGGGCGGCTTCTGCAGCAGCTGCAGCAGGAGGATCAGCCGCAGCAGCAGCAGCAGCGGCAGGTGGTGGTGCAGCTGGCGCAGCAGCAGCAGCTGCTGGAAGTGCAGCAGCAGCAGCAGCTGCTGCAAGTGGTAGCAGTGGAAGTGCAGCAGCAGCAGCAGCAGGTGGCGCAGCCGCAGCAGCAGCAGCAGCAGCAGGTGGCGCAGCCGCAGCCGCAGCAGCATCTGCAGGTGGTGGTGCAGCCGCAGCAGCAGCCGCCGCAGGAAGTGCAGCCGCAGCATCAGCCGGTGGTAGTGGTGCAGCAGCCGCAGCAGCAGCAGGAAGCGCAGCATCAGCCGCAGCAGCCGCAGCCACTTCAGGTGGTGGTGGCGCAGCGGCAGCCGCAGCCGCAGCTGGGCAGGCAGCCGCAGCCGCCACAGCATCTGCAGGTGGCTCAGCAGCCGCAGCAGCCGCAGCAGGAGCAGCAGCATCAGCCGCAGCAGGTGGTAGTTCAGCCGCAGCTGCTGCAGCTGGTAGTGGTGCAGCCGCAGCCGCAGCCGCTGCAGGTGGTGGCGCAGCAGCCGCAGCCGCCGCAGCAGGTAATGCAGCAGCAGCAGCAGCCGCAGCCGGTGGTGGCGGCGCAGCAGCCGCAGCCGCAGCAAGTGCAGCATCCGGTAGTGGTGCAGCAGCAGGTGCGGCCGCAGGTGGAGCAGCCGCAGCAGCAGCCGCGGCAGGAGGTGGAGCAGCCGCAGCAGCAGCCGCGGCTTCAGCAGCCGCAGCCGCAGCATCATCTACAGCAACTGACGCTGCAGCCGCAGCCGCAGCCGCGGCTGCAGCTGGTGAAGATCCAGCAGCAGCAGCCGCTGCAGCAGCAGGTAAGGCAGCAGCAGCAGCCGCAGCCGCAGGTAAGGCAGCAGGAGCCGCAGCAGCAGCCGGTGAAGATCCAGCAGCAGCAGCAGCAGCAGCAGCTGAAGAAAATGGAGGTTCAGCTGCAGCAGCAGCAGCAGCAGGTAAGGCAGCAGGAGCAGCAGCAGCAGCCGGTGAAGCAGCTGGTGCGGATCCAGCAGCAGCAGCCGCAGCCGCAGCCGCAGCAGGAGCAGCAGCAGCCGGTGGTGCGGAACCTGAAAAAGTCATAGAAACAGGTGCTGCTGGCGCAGCAGGAGTCGCGCAGAATCTAGCAGTCCCAGAAGGTGGAGCACCTCCAGAAGGTGGAGCACCTCCAGGTGGCCAACAGCAACAATTAGTAGCTCCAGAAGGTGGTGCAGCTCCAGAAGGTGGTGCAGCTCCAGAAGGTGGTGCAGCTCCAGAAGGTGGTGCAGCTCCAGAAGGTGGTGCAGCTCCAGAAGGTGG